>JADFON010000077.1 GCA_022562855.1 Candidatus Zhuqueibacterota bacterium
GCGGGGGCGGATTGATTGCCGGTATAGCTGCATGCGTAAAACAGATGAAGCCCGGAATTCAAGTGTTTGGTGTGGAACCGGCTGGCGCTGATTCGATGCGTAAAAGCCTGGATGCCGGAAAGGCGGTGAAACTCGATAAAGTGGATACCATAGCCGACGGTCTCGGTTCCCCGATGGCTGGAGAGATCACGTTTGAATATGTCAAAAAGTTTGTTGACGATGTGGTTATTGTCAGCGATGATGAAATCAAAAATGCGATGGGTATGTTGCTTTCAAGATGCAAATTACTCACCGAACCAGCTGGCGCGGCATCGGTGGCGGCGGTCCTTGAAAAGAAATTTCCTCAATCAAACGGTAAACGGGTTGTGGCAATTCTGAGCGGTGGGAATATCGACCTTGAGCGCGTAAAAGAATTTGTCTAAAATAGAAAATTACAACCCAAGTTTGTCGGCAATCGATGACATTGCGTCAATGCATAGCTGGATATGTTCATCCATATCGACCCCAAGTTCTTCGGTTCCCTGCCTGATATCCTCCCGGCTGACTGATGCGGCGAAGGCTTTGTCCTTAAACTTTTTCTTTACCGATTTAATTTTTACGTCTTCGACTTTTTTGCTGGGACGTACAAGGGCAACGGCGGTTATGAAACCAACAAGTTCATCTACAGCGAAAAGGGTCTTCGCAAGTAAAGTATCGCGCGGCACACCTGTATAGGAGGCATGAGACATAATTGCGCGCCGGTATTCCTCCGAAAACCCCATTTGTTCCAATATTTCAGAACCCTTGTACGGATGTTCCTCCTTTGACGGGTACATTTCATAATCAAAATCGTGAATCAACCCGACTACACCCCAGATTTCCTCATCTTCGTCGAATTTCTTAGCATATGCGCGCACTGCCGATTCGACAGCAAGCGCGTGTTTTATCAGACCGTCTTTCTTTGTATATTCGTTTAGCAGTTTCCAGGCTTCATCACGTGTCACGTTTTACTCCTTCTTGCACTATTGATTAGGTTGAATACATAACAAATAACAGTACATTTGTATTTTCTACAATTAGATGCTGAAAGCAAGTTCAGCATGACGCTTTCCCGTGCCGTCATTCCGAACTTAGCCTGCCCCATTATTTTGGGGTTTCGGAATCTTTTTCAATAATTACGAAAATACCGGCAAATAATAATCACAGGAATTTCGTAGGGGCACGGCGTGCTTGCTCCTCACGGAGCCGTGCCCAGAATCGCAGGTATTATAATTGTCATTTTTTCCAGGGGAATAATTTGTCATTCCAATTGAGGGAGTTGTATTTTTTCATTATTTCAATGGTTTCATCAAGAGGTATAGCTCTTGAAGTTCTTCCCTTGCCAGTGATATCGGTAGCCATAAACAACGAATTTATTATCGCTTCTTCCGTTGCTTCCACTACCGCAAGAAAAAGGTTTGACATATTGCTGTTCTTTACATCTCTTGTAATTCTTTCGATTCCCTGGGGTTCGCCGTTATCCCTTACGTCGGGATGGGTCGAAAATGCAATTGAATAATCTCCGCTTCCGTTTGAGGAATAAGAGCCAACTTTACCAAAGGCAAGATACGACCGTTTCGCAAGTCTTTTTAAATTTCGTGGAGACAGGGGAGCGTCGGTTGCAATTACGATCATGCAGGAGCCTTCGTCTTCGTCATCATAAGGAATAAACCGGGACATTGTGCTTCTTCCCATTTCGCGCGCTATTGGGGCGCCGTTTATCGACAGTATGCCACCGAAATTTGTTTGAACAAGCACACCGACAGTATACCCGCCCGCTTCTTCGGGCAAGACTCGTGATGAAGTGCCGATTCCGCCTTTGAATCCGAGAGCGCGTGTTCCCGTACCGGCTCCGACGCTTCCTTCTTCGACTTCCCCGCTTTGCGCGTTCTCAATTGCCGCCCTTACGTGTTCGGCTTTAACATGTCTTCCGCGGATGTCGTTTAGACCGCCGTCGTTTGTCTCGCCGACAACGGGATTGATCGAGCCTACGTTACTGTTTTCCGGCAAAGACAACATATATTCAATTACGGCGTCTGCAACCAGGAAAGTGTTAAGCGTATTCGTCAGTGTAATCGGTGTTTCAATCGTACCGAGTTCTTCAACTTGTGTAAAGCCAACGGCTTTTCCGAATGCGTTGCCGACAAAGACAGCAGCAGAAACTTTATCGCGGAACATATTGCCGCCGTGGGGAATGATGGCGGTTACACCTGTCCGGATATTATCCCCGACGATCAATGTTGTGTGTCCGACTTTTACCCCTTCAACATCGGTAATAGCGTTCCATTTCCCGGGTTTCAGGACGCCGATGTGAACTCCAAGGTCGCGTGCACGTTTTCTTTCCTGACCGTTGATAATACCGGAAGCCATCATAACGAGCATAAATACTGCTAAAAATGATATACGCGTTGTCATTGTTATCCTCCAAGACAAAATGTTTTTATATTACGGTTTTTTGCTATTGCCAAAGTTAATTGAACAATGTATATTTCTAATTCCTACCAATGTAAAAAATCAAACTTGAAAGAAAAAGAAAAAAGGTGGTTTTCTTATGGATGATACCCGTCCTCTTGTACCGGATGCTTTTGGAGGATCGTTAAAGCAAGATGTTAATTCGGAGTTTACTATTATTGGAATTCCATTTGATGACAAGTCATCGTACCGTAAAGGAGCAGCAGGGGGTCCCGCAGCAATACGTTCCGCGTCGTCATCAAGATCGATCAATTCTTTCACCGAAACCGGTTTAGACCTTAGCAGAGATACTTCACTGTTTGATTCAGGAGATGTGGGTTACAATGAAAATTATTCATCGTTTATTTCAGAAGTTGAAAACGCTGTTTCAAGAACGGTTGAAAGAGGATCGATTCCCGTAAGCCTGGGAGGCGACCACTCTATTACATTTCCGATAGTAAAGGGAATGTTGAATCACTTTAAGAAGTTGAATTTGGTGTGGCTTGACGCTCACCCCGATATATATCCCGAATTTGACGGAGATAAATATTCACACGCCTGCCCACTCATGAGAATATTAGAACTGGAAGGAATAGAAACGGTAATTCTGGCGGGGATCAGGGCGACGTCACCCGATTTGAATAAGTCACTCAAAGATGCAGGCGTGCAGGTCATAACATCTTCACAATTTGAAGAAGCGTCGGGGCTTTCGCTTTCGGGTCCCACATACCTGACAATAGATATCGACCTGTTAGACCCCGCATTTGCACCCGGCGTCGGCAACCCTGTGCCAGGAGGTATTGGCACGAGGGAATTAATCGATACGATTCATTCATTCAGATTTCCGATCGTCGGATTCGACCTGGTCGAAGTCAATCCGGCTTATGACCACTCTGCTATTACGGCGGCAGCGGGCGCAAAAATTGTAATGGAAACCATTGGACATATTGTATCGGGTAAAACCTGAGAATTTCTTAAAAGGCGTCTTTAGATTTTATTGTTAAAGCTTTCCTCCGGGTAAAACCTTCAAATGAACGTATTTTACAGCTATTATATTGGTTGTAATTCGCTTCCTCTTCTCCAAATCCCGATTCTTATTCAGCTATTTTTCTTATACCTCTAATATTAAAATGCTCAAAATTGCTTCCAACCTGCCGATATACTAATGTAATCCCTGGGATGCCTGTGGCACAAAAGTTGCACAAATGAAACAGTTAAGCGACTTTTAATTTAAACACAGGTGATTTTATGTATGGCACTCTTAAGGAAACAGTGGATTTCAATGAAATGAAATTACACCAGGGAACATCGGTATATATTGACCTTGCTCAAGCACAAATATATGACCAGATGGACCCTGAAGAAAGTTTGTTGGTATCGGTTGCTTTGAAATATTTTACTATCAGGGCTGATATCAAAAAATCACAAATTAAGCTTGCGGATTAAATGAATATTTTCGGCAATATTTTCCGTTTAATCAGGCTGTTTTTGCAAGCAATTATGAAAATCCGGACAAGAAAATACTACATTTGGGCTAATTTCAGAAACGTTGCTATAATTTTTTTTATTACTGCATCCGTTATATTGACGCTTCATTCTTCTTCGATTGCCCAGGACGACAAATTTTCATTCAGACTGCGTGGAATGGGTGTCGGTCTGCATGGAATTATTGACGACCTGTACTCCGATCTTTCTTTAAATCCCGCATTTATACACAGATACAAAGGGAACTGGTTATATACGAATTTCAGCAATCTCCAGGGCGGAGGGGATATATCCCAGCTAAATCAGGATCTGAATTTATCTCGGAATTTTGATTTATATCCGAATAATTTAATTGGCGCAATAACGGACAGATTCGGTACGCCTTTCGGCATATTTATTGAAACAAGGGGATATAACTTACTAACGGATAATCTAAGTAGTAATGAACAGTTTTTAACTGCTACTACGGGTATTATTAATGGAAGCCGTGAATTATTCGATACAGAAAACGCAAGCCAGAGTATTTCTTTTATCGGGCTTATACGGGATATCGGGATTAAAATATCGATACATCGAAATGACTTTAACCTGAAATTGTCAAGTGAGGATACTTTCAGCAGGTTTGCTGTCAGCGACACATCCGGGAACAGAGACAATGTCGAGTTCGTAAAAAACATAACTACACGCGATTTCGATTTTCCGAATTCAATGATTGGAATTTCAGTCGGCAAGATATTCAAAAGCGAGAACCAGGAAATCAGTCTTTCGGCGGGCACCAGACCTGAAAGAACGGCGTTTCAATCAAATGAAATACTGAGCTTCTTCAAGGAGCCGCTTTTGAACGGTATAGCAGATAAATTCGACATCCTCAACAACCGCGAGACGGGCTTTTTTGAAATGGGTCTTAGTTCGGTATTTATTAATGCACGCGTAAAAAAAATCTATCCTTCGATAAATGACTTGCAGCAAAACACTTTTAGCTTAAACTTTACCCGTTACACTGTACCTTTTGATATTAAAACCTCGGAAAATACTGTTCATGACTCTCTCGATATTGCCGGTGCATCAAGGAAAAACGTAACGTTCACACGCGACGGATTCTCCGATGCTGTTGGAGAGGGAATTCTTAACAGAGTCGAATTGGCTGTAGGGATAGAACGCCACTTCGGGAACCTGAATACATTAATCGCTTTTGGAGCAAAAATTGACTATATATGGGGCAAAACAGATATAACTTTCGGACCGGGTAAAATTGCTGAGAAACTCACAATCGATGTGGACGTTGGAGACCCTGCTGAAGAGGCGGAAAGTTTCAACCGGATCATTTCCGATAACAAGCAGTCAACCGTTACATCAGACCTTCGGGGTACATTTCTAAGTATTCCTGTTGGCTTCGAGGCAAAAATAACGGATAGGTTTACAATCAGACTTGGCGCACGTACGATTATACCGTTGACATTCAAGACGGAATCCGAATCGACCGTGTCCGACATGCCTGACGAATTACTACAGACGGATGAAGCCCTGACCACCTTTGTATCTCAGGACGGACCCGGAACCGTTACTACTACCAGCACATTATTTGATGGCAAGAAATTAAATTACAATTCATACCATTTTGGAGCGAGCTTCAAAGCAAACGACATGATAACACTTGATTTGCTCCATTTTTCCAAAGTAACGGAACTGGACACGTGGTGGTTTTCAATTGTGTTAAGATATTAAGAACAAAACAGTTGAAAAAGGAACATTTTGTAACTAACATTAGTGCAATTGATATAAATTCTAAAATTAGAAAATGATCATTCCGACTTCAAAATATAGACTAAAAATTATAATTTCTGTCCTGTTGGTTGCTGTTCTCATTGTTGGACTGACGAATATCCATGCCCAGCAAAAGGGGATGATAACCTCTATTGGTAACAGTACGGTCAGAATAAATTGGGGAACTCTGGACGGCTTAGTCCAGGGTGTAATTCTCAATGTTTATCGTGAAGACGTGAGAATTCATCCAGCTACGGAAGAAGTTTTAGGGACAAGTGAAAAACTGATCGGGAAAATCGAAGTAACTTCGAGCGAGCCTAATAATTCCACAGCCAGGGTGGTAGAGTTTACCAATTCTTTTAGACTCGGCGATGTAGTCAAGGTCTCTTTTGATGATTCGCAAAGACTGACAAATTTTGCACAGGAGCTCGACAAAGGAACGATTCAGGACGTAAACAACTTGATTATTACCTTTAACATGGGAATGCTGGATGGAGTGGAGCAAAATCTCCTTTTCGATATTTATCGTCAGGAGGGTGCATCTGTTCACCCGGTAACGGGCGAACCAATCGATCCCGTCCGTTTTTATATAGGCAGATTACAAGTAACAAGTACTTCCGACAATTTTTCGATGGGACAAATAATTGAACGTGAACGGGACGTGATAATCGGGGATAGGGTCGAGCTTTCAAACCTGCAGGCAGGCGATATTGCGATGGAAACTCAACCGGCGGCAGAAATGCCTGCCCCGGTAATACCAGAGACAACTATATTGCCTGAATCTCAACAGATGACCTTTCCGGACAATATGGTCGGAACAGTAACGCGGGTTTCCGACCGGGATTTATATTTGATTTGGAGAGGGGACTACGGTGTTCCGGCGGGAAGAATATTCGGTCTTTTCCGCAGGATTGAAATCCGGCATCCGGAAACAGGATTTGTCATAGATAATCCTCTTATTCAAATCGGTACGGCAACCTTGCGTGAAACCATAGGAAAATTGGGCAGGGCGACCATTGCAACATTCGATGATGATATATTGCCACAAGATTTGGTAGGTTTATCGGAAGGTGAGACAATATCTTCCGGTCAGGTAATTACACCGGAAAATTCCCAACAAGTTTTTGAAGCCCAGCGAAGCGACATATTGGAACTTGCACGGGAACTGGCAAATAATACTACGCAGTTGCAGGCGGAAATGAGAATGGTGAAAGCAGATTTGGACAGGTTGGACAGGATCGACCGTGATCTCGCTGCCCAGATGGCGCTTACGCAACAAACCTTTGAATCAATAAATGAAATAAAAATGATGCTCAGGAGGGAGGGCTATTCGGTTGAGGGATTTGACCTCCCGCTTTCCCGCGCTTCAGTCGAAAGAACGGAAATACCCGGTTCGGGAATACGTAGCCTCCGTTTGAACTACACTGATGACATCACGGTCAATTTCCAATTAAAAGGCAATAACATTCTCGTTACGCTGGAAGTCGACAGTCTCGGAAATATTGTCGGTATGAGACAAGCACAGAGTATCCCTGGGCAGGACATTATCGGTATGGATTCAACGCAACAGGCAGAAGGACCTATTACAGGACCGGGGACGTCTCTTGAAAGCGGTGAACCCGAGGAAGTGGAAAGCACACCTTTCTATAAAAGTATATTCGGTATCGCCACAATGATCGTCGTGTTATTTGGAGTTTTAGGGGCGCTTTATTTCTTCGTGCTCAAGAAAAAGAAATCGGTAGACAAAGCTGGCGGCGGTGATATGGATGCCGGAGGTAAAAGCACGGATGATGATTTTGGCGGAGAAGAAGTGGAAGAAGGCGAAGAGATTGAAGAATTAGCCCCGGACGAAGAAGAAATAGAAAGCTTTGAAGAA
>JADFON010000078.1 GCA_022562855.1 Candidatus Zhuqueibacterota bacterium
CTCACCGGCATTTGAATATGCAAGCGCAAAAGTAGTAATAATTCCACCAAGCGCAGCCTGGATTAAGTCTGTTTCCCGGTCATCTACGAATGTAATCTGGTCGGAAGTACGGATGCTGATCGTTACGTCACCGGACGCTGCCAGATTTCTGACAATACCTGTCGCAATCGTCAATTGAACGGTCGTAAGCATGTCTAAGCTTCCGTCATTTTTTGGCGCAAACTTGATTATACCGGAACTGGAATCGTTGACGTTAATCGTAAACTTACCTGTATCGGCAAAGCTCGCTACCGTCCAGGTATAATTCGATGAATCACCTACTCCTGCTTCTAAACTAAATTCGGCGGTAGGGAACCGAATATAGAGTGTATCAACCACTCCGGTTGCCCCCAAACCATTTGTATCGAGTTTTGTACTTGTCCGGAACCACAAATCCACGGGCGTAAAGTTACCCGCGGTATTATCACTCAATATTACGGCGCCCTGACCCCCGTTAAATGAGGATGCAGGGAACCAGTTTGAATTTATCACAAAAGTTATATCACCGCCTGAGGACTTGTCAAGCGCTATGGTATCACTTGAAGCGTCCAATGCCACGACCGTGAAATTGTCTAACGATGCGCTAATATCAGCGGAGGCAACACCCGAGGTATATGTTCTCTGGGCTACCGTATTAGGAGCGGTACCGGTAAAGATCGCCGGGTTGTTTATGCTAAACGCGTTGCCAGATCCGATTTTGATCACTACAACCGCCCCGTCCGCTATTTTGCTCGAAGCGTTGAGCGGAATAGTCATGGTGCGTCCGCTTGTCGAAATCGTTCCCAACGTGATAGCAGAATTGGCAACGGTAACTGTCACCGAATCTTTGAGGGTTGCGTCATATGTGAAACCGTCCGGTAGAATTACCTTTAATTCACCGTCTTTAGGATACTGTCCGTTTGCAGTAAAACTCAGCGTTGTCCAATTCGTATTTTGGGCAAGAGTATCCGCATTAGTCACTGCAGTCAGGTCATTGTCATTAGGAGTAGTAAGCAAGTTATCGGTATCAGCATCTGATTGGAATACCGGCTGATCGCTGCTTCGAACCCGAAAACGGTAGTCAAAGGTGGCTCCACTACTTGTTTTGCCATTGTGGGTCGTTACATTCTGTATAATAACCGTAACCGTATCTCCCGGAACAAGAGCGTTTTCAGTTACAAGCGTCAGACGGACTACACCCGTTGAAGAAGTGTATCCAGCGGAAAAATCCGCTGTATTGCTCATCTGGAGACTCGGATTATTCGAAGAAAACGAATAATTCGCCGCAGTGGCTGCCGCCGTTTCGTCCACCTGGAAACTTGAAAGATCAATTTCCAGCCACTGTGTGTTTGTAAGCTGTGAGAACTCGCCCAGGATAATTCGCAGGGTATCGTTTGTTGCTTTACCCGGCGTACTGCTGGACACGCCGACGCCTGCTGGGCTGTCTAACCATTGTATCTGCCCAAATGCGTCTGCTCCGGAAATCAGTATTATTGCCATGAAGGCTGCCAAAACGAATACAGATTTCGACCTCATTAGTATACTCCTTTTTTGAATATGATTCATGTCTATTATCCTCAATATATTTTTACTCTTAATCTACTGTGATGAAAACTGTCGAACTTTTTTGTAAGCCTGCGAGGCATATAGCAATCCCATTGGGGAGCATATTCGTTCCCGCAAAGGTGTGATAAACTATATTGATTTGGGAAATAAATAAACATATCAAGGTCATCTATTCTGCCCAGACCTCCACAAGACTATATTAATTATCTAATAATCCATTGTAGATAACATAATCACAGGGATATCCGTTTTGTGCTGCAATCAGTCGGATAAATTCGTACCGGAGTATCCCATGCGTGTATTTTTCTTACCTATGTTATCGTCAACATTTAATAAAACTTTAAATGATTTACTTATTTTTTTCCAATATCTACAAAAGAATAATTCATATTGGAAATCACCTTTAGTCGATTTGACTGATACAAGTTTTGCAACTATTATGCCAGAAGGTGTTTTAAAGGCGATATAAGGGGTGAAAACTGCAGGATATGGGTACTATTGAACAGTTGATGGCAATTATTGCCGAAAAATATGCATTATTGACCAATAATAAGTGTGGGTATGAGGATAATTACGCAGGTGTGTTCCCGGAAGGACGTTTTCCGTCTAATATCTGCTTTAATTCGAATAAAACCCGGATGGCATCTTTAGGGGTGATCGAATCGGGATCGATATCGTTCAATTTCTTTCGTAGTAAGGTTTCTTCGAAGTGAAATAAACTTATTTGCAGGTTGTCCAGTGCCTGCTTGTCATTTGAATCGGCTGATCCGCCACCGGTTATTCCGTCGAGCGTTAGTCCCATCGATTCGAGATTGGTGAGGATTTCACGGGCGCGGGATATTATAGTGGAAGGAATCCCTGACATTTGCGCAACATGAATACCATAGCTATGATCGCTGGTTCCTGTGATGATTTTCCTCAGAAACAGGACGGAATCTTCCCATTCCTTTACCTGTACATGAAAATTCCTGACTTTTGGCAGGTATTGTGTGATAGCTGTAATTTCGTGGTAATGCGTCGCGAACAGGGTTTTTGCGGCTATTGCGCGTGTATTGTGCAAATACTCTACAGTCGCCCATGCTATCGACAATCCGTCAAATGTGCTGGTACCGCGTCCGATTTCATCGAGCAGCAGGAGGCTCCGGTCGGTGGTGTTGTTTATGATATTAGCAAGCTCGGTCATTTCAACCAGGAAAGTGCTCTCCCCGCGGCTCACATCATCGTGAGCGCCCACGCGGGTAAATATTCTGTCAACGATACCGATTTGTGCTTTCCGGGCAGGTACGAAACTTCCTATTTGTGCCATCAAGACGCTCAGACCGACCTGTCGCAGAAATGTAGATTTTCCTGCCATGTTCGGTCCTGTGATGATGTGAATCTGATCATCCCGATGCCCGAATGCGTGATCGTTTGGGATAAACGGTTCGTCGGACGGCAGCATTTTTTCAACAACCGGATGTCGTGATTCGACAAGGTGCAGTTCTTTCCCTTTGGTGATTTCCGGTTTGCAATAGCCATTTTCCAGGGCAACTTTTGCAAGGTTGCAGAACACATCAAGCTGTGCTACGATATTCGCATTGACCTGTAATGATGCTGTCTCACCTGCTATTTTCAGCCTTAATTCCTCAAATAACTCCTGCTCCTTTAGAAGTATCCTTTCCTGGGCATTAAGAATTTGCTCTTCCTGTTCCTTCATTTCCGGTGTGATAAACCGCTCAGCATTAACAAGTGTTTGCTTACGGATATAATACTCGGGCACTTTTGATAGATGTGTATTTGTAACTTCTATATAATAGCCGAATATCTTGTTATAGTTTATTCGCAGCGATGGAATACCTGTTGCTGTGCGCTCTTTTGCCTGCAAATCAAGTATCCACTTTTTCCCCTTTTTTGAAATGTTTCTTAGATCATCGAGTTCTTTATCATACCCTTCGCGAATCAAACCGCCGTCCGAAATCGAAACCGGCGGAGTCTCAGAAAGCGCCCTGTCAATCTCATCAGCTACACCTTTCAGAGGTTTTATCTTTTTGAAACACTCCTTCAAGAGTCTCGCTTCCATATCCTGAATAAGTTGACGTATTTCCGGCATCAGACGCAGACTGCTGCCCAGTCCCCTGATATCTCGTCCATTCGCACGGTTGGCGTTTATCTTTGACGTAATCCTCTCGATATCGTTTATTTTTTTTAATAATCCCGACAGTTCTGCTCTGCGTGCGCTGTCGGTGTAAAATTCATCAACTGCCTGGAGTCTTTTTTGGATTTCATTTTTGTTTAAAAGCGGTCTCAACAGCCACGATTTCAAAAGCCGGGTTCCCATTTTTGTAACGGTATGGTCAAGGACAGCCAGAAGACTTCCCTCCTTTTCACCTTGATTCATGGAGGCAACGATCTCCAGGTTTCTCCTTGTAGCCTGATCAAGAACCATGAAATCGGCAAGAAAATATACTTTCACGTTCTGGACATGCCCCAGCTTTCCTCCCTGGATACTTTGCAAATATTTGAGACTGGCACCTGCACACGACACACCGGCACGGCACTCTTCGCTGCCAAAACCCTTGAGGGATACCGTGTTAAAATGGTCGGTCAGAGTATTATACGCGTAATCAAAGGAGAAATAGTAGTCTTCTACCGGCGTGAACAATAGATCGTCCGTTCTTTTGAACAATGATTTTACCGTCTCCCCCTGTTCCATAGGATGCAGTATCTCTTTTGGATTCATACTCTCGGCATGGGCAATTATCTTATCGGCATTCCCTTCAGTCAGAAAAAACTCCCCGGTCGACACATCGAGACCTGCAAGACCTATCCTGTCATTTTGTTGACATATCGAGAGAAGATAATTATTTGATCCCGTATCTATGACATTTTCAGAAGTCACTGTTCCCGGCGTGATAACCTCTGTGACCGCTCTCTTTACAATACCTATCGCTTTTTTTGGGTCCTCTATTTGTTCACAAATTGCTACTTTATGACCCGCTTTGAGCATTTTCGACAAGTATCGATCTACACTGTGATAAGGAAAACCCGCCAGGGGCACCTTTGCAGCTTTTCCGTGAGCCCTTGAAGTAAGCGTCAGACCCAGGACATCGGACGCGATATGCGCGTCTTCGTAAAACATCTCATAAAAATCCCCCATTCTGAAAAACAATATGGCGTCGGGATATTTCTTCTTTACGGAGGAATATTGCGCCATTAACGGTGTCGTTTTCATTCAGGAAATATGGAAAGAATTCAGAGATTTACAATGATGGAATTACCGTTCTAAAGATAAGAAATTTTGGTCGCCAAAGAAACAGATTTTTGGCTCAAATCTCTCACAACAAATTTTCAAATGAAATCACAAGCCATTTTTGTACGCCAACGGTCTGAGTTGAACGTGCGAAAAACTGCCACTTTGTACCGTTTCATAATTCCAAATTTAATCTCAAATACGAAAACCAGTTAAAACAAGTACTTAGTCAAATGAAAATGAGTATCGTCTTTGAACCGCGGAATGCCGATTTTTCAAAGATCGACAATGAACGAGGCTGATATAAATAAAGTAAAGCACAAGACATTTGTAGAAGCAAACGAGGAAGGTACAGCAATTACAGCGGTTACAAGTGCAGGAATAGCCCCCACGAGTTCACCTCCGGCATTTTATCGTCAACCGCTCTTTTGTCTTTATGATACGGGAGAGATTGTCAAATACGATATTGTTTATCGGTAAGATCATTGATCCGGTAAATGGGTAAAAACGGTTTGGAATTGGAAGGATTTAAAGAAAAAAATGGGTTAGTTTTTTGTTGTCACAATGATATTTTCTCTTAACCGGTACCGTATTCTTAGTTCTTCACGTTTTTTTTCGGCTTCTTCCTTGTTTTTGAATTCTCCCGACCGGACTTTATAGAGTTTACGTTGTCCCACCTGTTGTTCGGACAAGAATACCTGCGACACTCCGAGATTTCTCAGGTATGTTAGAAAAGTACGCGCCCTCGATTCAGTGCCGAACGCACCGAATTGGAGCGTATATATTACTTCCGGTTCTTCCTTATTAATTCCTCCATCATCCTGACTTCTTGTCTCTTCGAACTCCCGGTTAAAATATCTGTTGACCGCACTATACATATCCCTGGCTTCATCCTGAAGGTCGGAATCGGGAAACTCCGTTATGAACCTGCTGACACTCGACCCACATTCCTCATATTGGTCTTTTGCATAAAGAAACTGGCACATCTTCCAGAGCGCCCGCTCATAAAGAGGATTATCCGGGGAAAACGCATTGAGCTGCCGGTACAACGAAAACGCCCGGTCGCCATTCTGCTCAAATACTGCGCTCAAAAAGAGGTATTCCGGTTTATCGTAATCCTTATCCTTTAATTCAATCAATGCGCTTCGAACGTTGTCGAGCCGTCCCCTCTCATAATCACGAATCGCTGAATCGATGTCCTGGGCAAAAAGACCAACTGTACCCGGCAGTATACCGGCAATGATGGTCGGCAGCAGAATCATCTTATAGTATTTATTCATAATAAAATTTAAAACTAAATCTCAAACTTATAATTCAAAAGCATCCCACTTTTCACAGGAAGGACATTGAATAAGAATTTCTGATACGGAATCGCCGCAAAACCTGCATTTATATGACGGTGAATTCGAGACTAATTCAGCGAGAGACAGCGCCTTTTCTTTTATGACTTGTATATCGTCAGATTTGTCTAAATACATTATTAAATTTTTCAAACCGTCCGGAGAATGAGGATTGATCCGAAAACTTCTTTCGGTCATCTCCATGGCTTTTTCTTTGTCCCCCTTTTTGAAAAAGATTTCGCCAAGTTTAAGCAATGCCTGGTAATTGTCATTGTCTTTTTCTATCATATCTGTATAAAATTCCTCCATTGCGGCATAATTTCCCGATTCAAAATATGCCGAATCGAGAAAATCGAATACCAAAAAAGACTTCAGAGGAACAACATCGGCAAATTCGCGCCAAACCTTGACAGCATCATCCTGTCTGTCTTCTTTTGCATAAGCATCGCCGAGATACAAATACGCCGCGGGAAAGGATTTATCGAGTTTGATTGCCTCTTTGAAAACTAAACGGGCATCGTGATACTCTCCCCTTTCTACAAGTATCCTGCCATGTGATATTTTATAAAGGGCAAGTTGATGATCGACATCCCCGGCTTTGTCAGGATTTGCCTTGAGATATTTGAATGCGTTTTTGAAATCCTTTTTATGCTCATAAATTACAGGTTGAAAATCCAACGCCCACCTGTTTTTCGGGTCGAGGGAAAGTAATTTTTCGCAATAACTCAATGCCTCGTCATACTTTTTAGAATCGAATAAGTCATTGACAATGTTACGGTATAGGTCCTTGAGGTGATTGTCTTTAAGGCAGGCTCTTATGGTAAGTTCTTTGTGGATTTTCAATGCCTGCTCCGGATTGTCGTTCAAACGATAAAGCATACCGAGCTTTATATAGGCATCAATATTATTTGTATCGAAACGGACGGCTTCTTTAAAAAGTTCCTTTGCCCGTTCATTATTACCTGCAATTAGTTCATTAAGCGCTTCAACATACGCATTTGCCTTGAGAATACGGCGTTCTCTTTTATTCCTGATATTATATCGAAAAGCCAATAAGCCGAAAAACAGAATAATTACGACCGTACCGATAATTATGATGTTTGTCCCGCTAATAAAATCTACACTTTCCATTGATGATATTCTTGATAATTAAACGAATACACTATTTTGAAACATTATTTTTTTTCGGGTTCTTCTTCCTTGTTTTCTTCCTCATCGATCGAAATATTTCTCAGGTCACGTAGTTCCGATTGCAACTGGTGGTTGTCTCTTTTTAATTTTCGTACTTCAGCTTTTGTTTTTAAGTATTGTGTAATCGCCACGGGAAACCAGGCTAAAGCTCCAAAGATGAAAACGACAAATAGGGTTACAAACAGCGGCGTATTAATTTG
>JADFON010000079.1 GCA_022562855.1 Candidatus Zhuqueibacterota bacterium
ACCTGCTTGATGAGATAATGGATAATTTGCCGGATAACGGCAGCGGCGATCCGGACGATGCGGCGATATCTATCGCGATTGTCGGCAGACCGAACGTCGGAAAATCATCCATTGTAAATGCACTGCTTGGCGAAAATAAAATGATAGTTACCGATATCCCCGGTACTACAAGGGATTCCGTGGATTCAATGGTTAAGCGAAACGGGAAAACCTACTGTTTGATTGATACAGCCGGGCTTCGAAAAAAGAGAAAAGTGCATGAAAATATAGAATATTACAGCACAATACGAACTTTAAGGAGCTTAGACCGGTGTCAGGTTGTTGTTATAATTGTTGACGTCCGGGAGGGAATTCAAAACCAGGATATGAAAATAATCGAAATGGCAATCAATGCTAAAAGAGGGATTCTTATTGTTCTCAATAAGTGGGATCTTATCGAGAAGGACTATAAAACCTATGTTACAATGGAAAAAGAGGTAAAGGAGAAGCTCAAGAATTCCGATTTTATAGAGGTTATATCTACATCGGCATTGACAAAACAACGGATTTTTAAAGTGCTTGATTTGTGCAGCAAAGTGTATGATGAATGGCATAAAGATATAGAGACAAGCCGTCTGAACGCAGCGCTCCAGAAATGGATCAGCCGGAATCATCCTCCCTCAGACAAGGGAAAGCAGGTTAGTATTAAATATTGTACACAGACAAGTGCGGCGCCCCCGGTTTTCGCCTTTTTTGCAAACCGTCCCGAGGGCATTTCCGATACGTACAGAAAATATCTTAGTAATAAACTGCGTGAGAGTTTTGGATTTGCGGGCATCCCGATTACGCTGCAATTCAAGAAAAAATGATGTTAATGTCGAGCTGAGAATTTCGAGTTAAGAGTATTTATATTCAAAGTACGTCTCCGAATTTTGTGTTTTCACTATATAGTTAAAAGATGTGGGTTTTAAATAAGAATTTTAAAACTTAAAAATCGATCAAGTTTATCAGAACGGAGTTTTTTATATTTGTTCTTTCAATGTAGTGCTTAAACAAGTACAAAAATGCAGGATTTAAAATTACGTACTAAGAAATTTGCTTTAGATATAATACGATTTTGTGCAACGTTGCCTAAACGGCAAGAATATTTTATTATAGGTAAACAGCTAATGCGAAGCGCTACATCGGTTGGCGCTAATTATAGGTCCTCTTGTCGCGCAAAATCAAGAAAGGATTTTATTCTAAAGTTGTCAATTGTTGAAGAAGAAGCGGATGAATGTTTGTATTGGCTGGAATTAGTCGAAGAATTAAACAAAAACAAATCGGATATGTTGAATCAGCTAAAAAATGAGGCAAATGAATTGCTTTCAATTATTGTGGCATCAAAGAAAACGGCCAGAAAAAATTTAAATAATCAATCGAATTAATAAAAAAATTCGTAATTCGCAACTCGAAATTCAAAAATATTGTCGAACATGATTAGAAAATCAAAAATTTATTTAATCTGTCAGTTATTTTTGTTTCTTGCAACTCCAATGGTTCTTTATTCGCAGGAGGCGGTAAAACGGATGGGAGCCGATCTGGAAGAGGGCAGGATCACGATGCACGATTACGCCGTGAACCGCGGTTATGAATTGTTCGCTCCGGAAAGGCTCGACGCCCGGTACCGCGTGCCGGACGACCGGCATGATAAATGCGGGTTGGGAGTCATACATCTTTTAAGGACGGAATTCGATACTTTTACCACGGAAGAGCAGGATTTTTTCCGCCGTTTCGCATTCCGCCCATCGCTTCCGCAAAGCTATGTCAGTCCGGGGGGTTTTTTTAAGTTACATTATACAACTTCCGGTTCCAATTCAGTCTCTGTCGTGGATGATGACGGTAACGATATCCCCGATTTTGTCGATGAAGCTGCTCTCGCATTCGATAACGTTCACCTTCTCTATACCGATACACTCGGTTACCAGGCGCCTCCAGCGGATGGAGTGGATGGTAATGAGTATGATGTATATATTGAAAATCTTGGTTCGGGTACTTATGGATTGACTGCGCCCGAAGGACTGGGATTAAATACCCAATCGTATTTAATAATTGATAACGACTTTGCCGGTCAGGGATATTTTACAAATGGACTTGACGCTTTACGTGTTACCGTAGCGCATGAATACCATCATATGATTCAAATGGGATACATTTGGAGGTCGGGGGACAGGTTTTTTTATGAAATGACCGCTACCTGGTTTGAAGACGTCGTTTACGATGACGTGAATGACTATTTTCAATATTTGCCTACGTTGTTTCAGGGGAGTGGATTTATTACCAACTCTACATCCAATTTTAGCTTGCCTTTTACAGACGTTGCGGACATGTACGGTAGATCGATCTGGATGCATTTTCTTGCGGCACAGTTCGGAGAAGTGACTACGCACAACACGGTCCGGAGTATGTGGGAAAAAATGACTACCGACATTGCCATAAATGCAATTGAAAGCGCTGTTAACGAAGGCCTCCCTGTATCATTTGAAGAGGCATTTCACACGTTCAATACCTGGAATTATTTTACCGGGTCGCGAGCCGATACGGTGAATTATTATCCTGAGGGCAGGACCTACCCCGACCTCGTTTTTAACGAGACCCTGTTCAATGCCAACGATACAACATTCACCGTAACAAACAGGGAATTATCGACGCAATATATATCGGTTAACCGTCAACTTGCAAGTACATTTTCATTGTCTTTTGAGGCAGAATTGGACGATATTGATACGTGGAGAGTCTCAACGATACTCTCGGATAATTCCGGTCAGACTACGGTTAGCGGAGTTTCGTTTTTGAATGGCATTTCGGGAAGCTCTCTCGTGACAAGTTTTGGCAATAACCCTGAACTGGTGATCGTGGCGACCAATACAACAAAGTTTGGAAAACCGGGAAATTTCCCGTTAAGCGTTGATCTGAAAATGTTCGGTCCTGCAGAACTCAATGCCAATAAACTGCTCCCGACAATTCCAAGCCCTGCAAATTTCAGCGTAGTCAACCGGGTAAAAATTCCGTTTGTTATAGTCGATCCGTCGGACATTGAGATAAAAATTTACTCGATAAGCGGGGCATTGATAAAAAGCTTCCCTGAACGCACGTTCAGCGTTCCCGGTCTCTACGAAAACGAGTTTATATGGGACGGCAGGAATGATAACAACGAACGTGTTCCAAGCGGTATTTACATATGTATTTTAAAAGGGGATAATTTTATCCATCGGGAAAAAATGGCGATAATAAGATAGCGGGAGATAGACTGAAAGTTTGAATAAAATATCTTCGTTGAATATATCAGTATTGATTTTTGCAAGTATCATTTAGAAAAGTGTCTCTATGAAACCTGGAAAAAATATTTGTATCGTTATTGGTGCATTAATCCTTTCTGCCGCACTGTCCGGCTTGCCAACACGCGGAGCAGAAATTGTATTTGCTCAGACGCTCGACAGAAGCACAGAAAACCCGGCAGAAAGATTGGTAAAAGAGGGCGATGCGGCGTACAGGATTGGAAAATATGCTGAAGCTCTCTCAATGTATAAGGATGCGGTTTCAGAGGACGCCTCTCTTTCAAATAAGCAGTCTCTTAATCTTCGAATGGCAATGTCTTTGTATTACCTGAAGGACTTTTCTTCGGCAATATCCCATTTTCAGAAGGCAAAAAACCTTCCCGTGAGGGACGGCTCACGCCGCGGTTCGGCGTTCCATGAATACATAGATTACTATACTGCAATGACCGAAATGCTTGCGGGTGATTATAGCGCAGCGGCAGCTTTATTTGCCGTCGTTCCTGAACGATACCCGTCAAGTTTTGTAAAGAATGAAGCATCTTTCAAAGCCGGACGCCTTAACCATATCCTGGGAAATTATTCCGAATCGAACCGGTTGTTATCGCCGCTGGAAAATGTGAGAAATATTGAAGCAGGGCGCACCGCCACCCGGTATTACATTGCGATGAACTTTTTGAATACCGGCGATGAGGAAAACGGTATATCGAGAATCTTAAATATATTAAATTCTTCTCCGTCCGACACGTTCGCGTTGAAATCGGCTGACAGGCTCTTCGGACTGAGAACTAATGCTGGCGGTGAAGGGGCGGTTCGTCCCGAAAGGGACCACTCACGTGGCGAACCGCCCCTACTATCCGAACAGGAAACAGTGCTTCTGGCTTCTGTTTATAACAGTCATGCAAAAGAAGACCGGGCGCATGAACTTCTTGACGGATATTTTGAAAGGTTTGCCGGGGGCGAATATACCGGCAGGGCTCATTTTGAACAGGGAAAGGTACACTATTCCCGCCGCCGTTACCGGGATGCAATTACAAGTTTTAACAAATCGTTTTCACAACTGAAAGATCCGGGACTCATTCGGGAATCACGTTTATATATCGCCCGAAGCTATAATAACAGCGGAGACAGGGCTGCTTCGGACAGGGAGTACGGCAGGTTCGCCCGTGAATATCCCTCCGACAGAAAAGCGGCGGAATCGCTTTGGTTGATCGCCCTTAACCTTGAACGGAGAGGCGAACTGTTGAAAGCGTCTGAGGAATACAGGAAAATTGCAGGGAAACCGGCGCCAAACGCTTACCGCGACAGGGCGCTATTCCGAACGGGTTTCACCTTGTATAAAAACGATTATCTAACGAGGTCGAGTGAGTATTTCAATGGTCTGAAAAAGCAGTTTTCGGGGACGGAACTGGCAAATCAGGCTGCTTTCTGGGAGGCAAAAGCTCTTGAAAAACTCGGCAAAAGCCAGTCGTCGCAGGATGTATTTTCCAAACTGGCGCAAATCAGCAGGAGAAGTTATTATGCCGTTGCGGCAAGAGAAAAATCGGGACATACCGTTGATTTTGTGTCCGGTGAATCGTTAACGGTCCCGGTGATTCCGCAGGGAATGACCGAAGCTGTGGAAATAGGGTTTATTTTTGGCGAACCATGGGGTTCGAGAGAACTTCGGCGGTTCAGACGCGGGGCGAATGTAACGAAGCAATCGCTCATTGAACTGTACCATGCCCTTGCAGAAATGGGAACCTATAAAGTGGCGGTTCAAACCGCCGACCTGTTATACAACAAGTTCTATTACGGTTCGAACAACTTAGACGTCCTTCGCTGGCTCTATCCGAAACCCTATTCCGAACTGCTTGACGGTATCCCGGAAGCGTCACGGGTCGAGGAAAGCCTGATATTTGGTGTAATGAGGCGTGAAAGCCTGTTCGAACTGAAAGCCGTATCTTCCGCCGGGGCATTGGGACTAATGCAGTTAATGCCTTCTACAGCCGCGAGCCTTGCCAGGTCGATCGGGCTTCAGGATTTTTCGGTGAGCGAAGTGTTTATGCCCGCTGTCAATATGCATCTTGGCATTAGAAATATCCATGATTTAATGCAAAGATTCCGGCGTAATGTGCCTTTGGTTCTCGCTGCATACAATGCCGGGGATTCGGCGGTTCGTAGATGGGTCGACCGCTACGGCACGGACGATATGGACGAATTTATCGAAAATATTGAATACTCGGAAACGCGTACGTTTGTTAAAGAAGTATTGAAAAATTACTATTTTTACGAACGGTTGTATCCGGATGAATCTAACATGAATTGACCGGAAATTGTATTTATCTGCCAAATCCGCATAGGTATTTTCACATCAATATCTAATCATGCGTATAAAGAAAATATTAATAGCTAACCGTGGTGAAATAGCTGTCAGGATAATAAACGCCTGTACGGAGATGGCTATTACCTCGGTCGCGGTTTATTCCGATGCCGATAGATCGTCATATCACACCGAAAGAGCGGATGAGGCTTATCATATCGGCGAATCGCCTGCTTCCGAAAGCTATCTGTGCATAAAAAAAATTATCGATACTGCTCTGAAATCAAAGTGCGATGCCATCCACCCCGGATACGGATTCTTATCGGAAAACGACCGGTTTGCTCAAGAAGTCAAAAAAGCGGGTCTCATCTTTATCGGTCCGCCGCCCGAATCGATATCGGCTATGGGCGATAAAACGGCAGCCAGGAAACTGATGATAGAAGCCGGGATACCCGTTGTCCCCGGAACGGTGGAGCCTCTTTCCGGTAAAAAGGACGCACATTCCGCAGCAAGGGAAATCGGCTACCCTGTATTGATAAAAGCCGTCGGAGGCGGAGGCGGCAAAGGGATGAGAAAAGTTGAAAAAGCCTCCGATCTTGACGAAGCGTTCAACCGTGCGGTTTCCGAAGCCACGTCTTCGTTTGCAAATCCCCATGTTTACATAGAAAAATATCTTAACTCGCCGAGACACATAGAATTTCAGATTCTTGCAGACCATTTCGGAAATGTTATCCATCTTGGTGAACGGGAATGTTCGATACAGCGGAGGCATCAAAAAGTTATAGAAGAAGCGCCGTCTTCGATCCTCACTGACAGGGAGCGGGAGTCGTATGGGGACCTGGCAGTAAGGACAGCGAAAGCCTGCGGATACAAAAATGCTGGTACGGTCGAATTTCTCATGGATGAAAACCGGAATTTTTATTTTCTTGAAATGAACACCCGGCTCCAGGTGGAGCATCCGGTCACCGAAGAAGTAACACACATTGACATCGTAAACGAGCAGATACGAATTGCCGCCGGAGAAAAACTCCGTTATAAACAGGACGACATAACCTGGAAAGGAAGCGCTATCGAGTGCAGGATTTATGCTGAAGATCCCCTGAACGATTTCTATCCGTCCATAGGCACGATTTCCGATCTTAAAGAACCTACGGGAAACGGTGTCAGGATAGACAGCGGGGTGAAAAAATTTAACGAGATAAGCGTTTTCTATGATCCACTCATCGCAAAGTTGATCTGCTCTGCAGAAGACCGCAAAGGCGCGATTGAAAAATCATGCAGGGCGTTGGACGATTATGTTCTTTCAGGAGTCACGACAAATCTCTCTTTTTGTTATTATGTCTTAAATCATAAAAGTTTCCGGAGTGGAAAATTCGACACGCATTTTATAGACCGGGAATTTAAACCGGGTTTATTGAATGTTTTCAACGGTAAAGAAAAAGCTATGTCCGCCGCCGCCGCGGCTCATTATAAACATAAAAGTTTGAAGACAAATCGATTCGTAAATAGCTCTGCGAAACAGGGCAACTGGAAAATAACCGGGTTAATGGACGCCATGAGTTGAGATAAAAACGTTATGGATAAAAGAAAATCAAATAATTCAGTATTACAGCATTCATCAAAGATTTACTCTGTAGAAATAGATGGTGAAATTTATGAAGTAATAGTCTCTGACGATGAGAGTGTGCCCGTATCTGTGTCAATTGGGAAAAGGTCGCTTAAATTCCGGGTCAAATCGAATGGACAACCCGAGAGCTTATCGGTGTCCCATGGGGAAAATCAATTGCAGGTAATGATTGAAAAATCTGAAAACAACCTGAGCGTCCATCTTGGGTGCCGGCATATGGAAGCGGCGGTGCGGACCGAGAGGGACCTATTACTCGCACAATATCATTCCTTAACTCCTGATAAAAC
>JADFON010000080.1 GCA_022562855.1 Candidatus Zhuqueibacterota bacterium
ACCGATCACAAAAAATTATGACCCTGTTCCCCTCGAATATAGTGATGAACTTCTTTCAATGTGGAAAAACTTGGCGGATAATGTCCCATCACAGGCGAGAAATTACGAATTGTTAAAAGAGAATGTAATGGCAGAATATGACAAGCGAAAATTCAAATCACCTGTCCAAAACATATTGGCAGACCGGAACCTCATATTCGTTTTTACCTATAAATTATCCGATACCGGGCAAATATATACCGATCTTTTCGATAGTAGTACGTTGGAATATACCGGTACCGCATTATTTCCTTTTGTTCCGAATCAAATACAGAATTCGTTTGCGTATAGATCAACAAAAGATGAAAATGAATTTGAGATGGTTGAAAAATACACGGTCAACCAAAAAATATATGGGAATTGAAGTTCAAAAATATTTACGTTACCACCCCCAGTGGATTTTTTTCTTGTCTAACACGATACCTAAATAAACATTTGGTGCAAAATTACACCTGCTCATAATTGAATTTGAACTATATTGATTTGTAAACAATAGTATATGCAATTAGACACTTCTAAAAAAACAATTCAAGTAAAGCAAATATAAAGGAATATCATGAACCCTGACAAATCAGATTCTACAGTAGCCCTGTTTGCGGAGAGGAGTTCTGAACGGGCAAAAGCAATTGAACTCACCGTAAACGGCAGAAACGTGCAGGTGGAAGAAGGACGCCACCGCGTGCTATTGCAGGTATTGCGCGAAGAATTAAAATTGACAGGGACGAAATTCGGCTGCGGTGAAGGTCAATGCGGCGCATGCACAGTTTTGATAGATGGTAGAGCTGTCCGGTCCTGCATCACCCCGGTTGCCGCGGCACGCGGAAAAAAAGTGACCACGATCGAAGGACTTGCAAATAACGGTATGCTCAGCCGTGTGCAACAGGCGTTTCTCGATGAGAACGCTGCGCAGTGCGGTTATTGTATTCCGGGAATGATCATGTCTGCCACCGCGTTACTTGAAAAACATCCAAACCCGGGCGCAGAACAGTTGCGCGAAGAGATGAACGGTAATGTCTGCCGGTGTAATAACTTCCTTAAAATCGAGGCGGCGATCTACAGGGCTGCCGGTCATGGAAGGGAGGGACGGTAATCATGAAACGGATAAATGAATTTAATGAAGACCACGTAGTCGAACGGTACGAGCAGGACGAAGCGCCGCGGTATCAATTCGACCTGACGCGCAGGGGTTTTGTACAGATACTCGGCGCCGGGCTTGTTGTATCCATGTCCGGGAATAGTGCGTTAGCAAGTGGAGAACCTCTGTTAAGTCAGAACCGCAGCACGAAGATAAACGAACGTCTGCACATCGGCAGAGACGGAATTATTACTATTATGACAAGCAAAGTCGAGGTTGGACAGGGTTCACGGACGGAGATCACCCAGGCAGCCGCCGAAGAACTAAAAGTTTCCACCGATAAAATCAGACTAATAATGGCAGATACCGATCTTGTCCCGAATGACGGCGGTACTCACGGAAGCCAGACGACACCGAGAACGATTCCCGCTGTCAGAAGCGCCTGCGCTGCCGCTGGAATACTGCTCATGGATATAGCCGCAAAGAATTGGAACGCCGACCGGTCAAAACTGGTTTCCGGTAACGGTTTTATTTCCGAACCGTCTTCAAACCGGAGAATTTCATTCGGTGAACTGGCAGGCATGGATGAAATAGCGAAGTCGTTTGACAATGCTCCGGGCAGTGACATTTCGGTGACGCCGGTCAATGAATGGAAAGTCATGGGTACTACGCCGTCAAGAGTGGAAGGGGAAAACATTGTTAATGGAACGTACCAGCACCCCGCAGATATTCTTCGTCCCGGTATGGTTTACGGTAAAGTGCTCAGACCTCCTGCTTATAATGCAACTCTCAGGTCTGTCGATTTGGGTCCCGCCAGGGCTATGGATGGCGTTACAGCGGTTCACGATGGAAACTTTGTAGGAGTTACCGCCCCGACTTCACATCTTGCCGAACAGGCAGTAAAGGCAATCGAAAAAACCGCGCAGTGGGACACGGAACCTCACCCATCGAGTAAAGAATTATTCGGATATTTAAAAAACAACGTATCGACCGGCGGCGGCAGGGGTTTTCGCAGAAGAGGCGGACAAAACACCGGGTCAATTGAGACCGGACTTAATGAATCGACAAAAACGGTCAAAGAATCGTATGAAATAGCGTATATTCAGCACGTTCCGATGGAACCGAGAGCGGCTGTTGCCGAGTGGAATAACGGAAAAGTTACCGTATGGACAGGCACACAGCATCCGTTCGGCGTCAAGAATGAATTAGTAAGGGCGATGCGTGTTTCGGATGAAAATGTCCGCGTTATCGTTCCCGATACCGGAGGCGGTTTCGGTGGTAAACACACCGGCGAGGTCGCTATCGAGGCGGCGCGGCTTGCACGAGAGGCAGGAAAGCCCGTTTCACTCCGATGGTCGAGAGAAGAAGAATTTACATGGGCGTATTTCAGACCTGCCGGTCTTATTGAAACACGTTCCGGTATAGATGACAACGGCAATATAAAAGCATGGGAGTTTATAAATTACAACTCCGGGACTTCTGCTCTTGCCACCCCTTATGACATTCCAAATATTACAACACAATTCAGAGCATGCGATTCACCGCTTCGGGAGGGTTCATACCGGGGGCTTGCCGCCACGGCAAACGTGTTCGCCCGTGAATCGTTGATGGACGAACTGGCGTCGGCTGCAGGCGTTAACCCGTTTGAATTTAGACTTAAACATCTCGACGACGGAAGGCTAAAAGACGTACTCGTAAAAGCGGCAGAAGATTTTGACTGGGAAAACCGCAGCACATTAAAAAGAGAAAACCGGGGCGTCGGTCTTTCATGCGGCATCGAAAAAGGTTCATACACCGCCGCATGTGTTGAAGTCGAAGTCGACCGCAAAACCGGAACGATCCATGTACTTGACTTCCTTCAGACGTTCGAATGCGGGGCGATAATCAACCCGGATAATCTCAGCGCACAGGTGGAAGGTAGTATCGTTATGGGTCTTGGCGCGGCGCTTTGGGAAGAAATGCAGTTCGAAAACGGCAAAATTCTGAATCCTACGCTGCGGCAGTACCGTGTACCGCGGTTTAAAGACGTTCCCCCAATCGAAGTCGTCCTTATCGACAGACCCGATCTGCCGTCCTCCGGAGCCGGTGAAACACCGATCATATCGGTGGCTCCTGCGATCGCCAATGCGGTCTTTGCGGCAACGGGAGTCAGGGTCCGGTCAATGCCGATAAAAAGCGATGACTTGAAGACCGGTTAGTAGTCCTATTCTTAAGTGAAATTTTTAAATCAACATTATTTTTTTCGGTAGAGCAGGCATTTCTGCCTGCCCTACTATTCTCTTGCTAAACTTTAAATCAGATAGCATTGAAGTCAATGAGGAGGTGATGCGAGTATTTCTATATAATCGAAGGTGAAGAACACCTTCAAGAGCAAAAAAAGGGCAGGCTCAATCAAGCCTGCCCTTTTGATTTGAAGCCGGATTAAATATTAATATCTACTTTATTATAATATAGTCGTAGTAATTCAGTTCTTCATAAGAATAGTACTTTCCAGCGTCGAAATTCTTTACAAAGTTCTTCATATACTGCAGTCTCGTCGCCCGGTATCCGCTTGCCGACCAACGGATAAAAATCGATTTATCGGTCAGCGGAAGTTTCTTTATGTTGTTTGCCCATTGCGGAAAAACCCAGTTCCGGAACAAGTATTGTTCTACATTTGAAACATAATATGCCGATACGGTCAATTTGTGATCATTCAGATAGTCAGCGACCGCGGTCAACGCTTTCGGACCGGCGAAATCCCCGGTAAGCGGGATTATCTTGTTGTCTTCCTGCAGTTTCTTCAGGAACAGGTAATCGTCCCTGCTGTTGAATGCATTTTTTTGTTCCCCGCCAACGCTAAGCTGCATGAGTTGTCCCAACGTCGGGTGCCTGCGGCTCCACCCGCCGCTGTACGTAATGTTCAAGTTGTACATATAGAAGGTGTTCAGGACATTATTTATTTCCCTGAGATCACGGTCGTCTAATTCGAATTTGTATTTTTTGGTCAGGATGTCAACGATTTTTTGTTTATTTTCTTCATACATGTTCCGGTCCGATTCTGCACTGCGGAAATAAGCGACAATTTCATTTATATCCGATGATTTTCCAGGTCCGTCTTTGTCCAGGGGTTTTGCAAAAAGAAGCGATATCCACTCTGCCCGAGTGTCCGCAAGTTCAAATAGAATTTTATAAACAAGATGCTGCATCTTATTCTGATGCCGGATATCGACAAAAAAGACAAGGTCGGGTTTGATGTTGGCGATATAGGTAAAGTTCTGGTTTGAAGCCACGCCGATATAGACGCCGCCTTCGATCTCCAACTTTTTCATCGGCTCGATTATGTCGAGATAGGTCCATTCGTTTGTCACCCAGTTATCGCTTCGAAAATATCCTCCGGATTCAGACATGGAATTTACCATTTCAGAAAACTTAACCGGGGATATATCGGGTACAACCTGGGAAAAAGCGGTACTTCCAAACAAAAGTGCTAATCCGCAAAAAGTGAGGGTAAAATTCAATGAGAACCGACGAAACCCAGACCACTTTCCGGTTTTGCTGTACACCTTCACTTTTCCTATATCCGTCATATTCTTATCTCCGTTTTAAGCTATGTATATAAAGAATTTCTTTTTAGCAGATACGGTTTCACTTATTATTTAGTTACAAAACGGGTAAATAATAATTCAATTTTTGTAGTTTTTCACTTAATGAACCCGTCTCAATGTGATTGTTAAGAAAGCTCTTTGAGCTTGTACTTTGACTTCTATATATGTATATTATCAACCGTCAAACGTCCGAAAAATGTTACACTATTCGCTCTTAGCGTCCGTCCATACCCGGAATAATCAGCGTCCGATTTACAAAACAGGTATCCTGTCTGTTTCTTTGAAAATAAAATTATTGTTGCAAAATATCAACAATTTCTTTGAACACTATAGTTCGTAAATGAGGTCTGTATGAATATATTTATGGTTATTATCCTTTCGGCTTTGATAGCAGACTATGTAATAAAAATAACGACTGAACTGCTCAACCTGAAGGCTCTCGATGAAAAACTTCCGTCAGAATTTGAGGATGTTTATGACGCGGAGCGGTACAAAAAATCCCAGGAATACGCCCGGGTCAACACGCGGTTCGGCTTTGTAACATCGACCTGGGGTCTTGCGGTAGTTCTCGTTTTCTGGTTTGCAGGCGGATTTAACTGGCTTGACCAGGTTGTCCGGGGCTTGGTGAGCAATTCAATCTGGGCAGGATTACTGTTTGCAGGAATGCTTGTGATAGCAAAAACAATAATTTCAATGCCGTTCAAGATATACAGGACGTTTGTTATCGAGGAGAGGTTTGGTTTTAACAAGACTACCCCCGCAACTTTTATAATGGATTTTATTAAAGGTCTCTTTCTCGGCGCGGTTATCGGGGGTATCCTGTTCGCCGGAGTTCTCTTGTTTTTCGAGTATACCGGATCGATGGCGTGGCTTTATTGCTGGGTTGCGACAACGGTTTTTACAATATTCAAACATTCTCGACAAGTCGGGGTAAACTGTTTTTCAGTGCGACATCCGTCTTTGCTCAAGTAATGAGCTTCGCCGGACAGGTTTGTGTAATTACTATGTTTTGTTTAAAAAATTAAGTTGCTATTTTAGGTTAGTAGTATTAAGAAACAATTTTATCCGCCAAAAAGAAGGCGGACAAGTAAATAAAAAGTAGTTGTAACTATTCGGTATTTCTATGATGGGTCGTCAGACTTCGGTAGAGTCGTCCGGACTCTAACGAGCTGCCGGTTAGCTGCAACATCGTTAGGCTGCCTGGACGGTCGTACATTTTGTCAAGAATAGAAAACGTTCTTTGGTAACTACGAATCTGTCTGTACTCATCTTCTATTTTATTTGGTTCGTATGATGACTATGCCAATTCATCGCGTCTCGGCTGTTCATTGAAATCCGGGGAACTACCGGCAATTCTCCAAAAAAAGAAAAAAGTGAGGAAGAAATGAAGACGTGTTGTTTTTTAACTTTGCTTGTGATTTTGAATACAATCTTGGTCGCTCAGCGACTGGTGGGGCGCGAAATCATCATCAACCCGATGTTTACTGAGCTGCCTTCGGACCAACGTGATTCATTGCGTTGGATGTCTTCCGTATCCGCGTGGGGTGGTTTTGGATATTACGCTATGGGTGATCGAGAGCACGCATGGTACCAGAAACTTGGCGTCTTGATCGAATTATTCAGGAATGGTGAAGAGTCCAATTTCTTTTTCGAGAGTAATATTGAGTTTATCGCCAGGACCGATGCGGTACTCCTGCAGGGTTTGGCTGTCCGCGGCGGAAGGCGCCATGAGGACAACAAACAACAGGAGGGTGGCCAGTCCAGATCGTATAAATAAGCGCACAGCTTTATCCCGCATCGACCCTACTCGCTCAATAAAATACAAAAGACGCACAAATTACAGACCGCCTA
The DNA here is from genome assembly GCA_022562855.1 of Candidatus Zhuqueibacterota bacterium. Classification (GTDB taxonomy): domain Bacteria; phylum SM23-31; class SM23-31; order SM23-31; family SM23-31; genus JADFON01. The sequence goes on from JADFON010000080.1 coordinate 6,553, forward strand.
ATATTCCATGTTACGGTATGTACTGCATATCAGATCGTCAATATAGGGTATTCATTCGGCAACATAGGGTATGTTAACGGTCGGAATTTCATTGTTCCTGGGGGCGTATGATCTTCATCTAATACTCACATAACCCGTTTAAAACCTGGCGGTCAAAGAAAAATTGAGGACGTTGTTAACAAACGATCCGCCGGGCTGGTCGGCGAAACGTTCTTCATATGTATATTTTGCGTTGGCGATGAAATAGCGCCCGATGAAATATTTTGCGCCGAGCTCGAATTTCACGAGCTCGTCCGAACGGCTGATACCGTCGAAAGATTCGAGGTTGAGTTTGGCGCCGGCGCTCAAGAGGAGTTCCTCGAGCAAGCCGTAGTCGGCCTTCAACTCGAACGTCGATGTAAAGGCCGACGCCGCGCCGGGAAGTGTCGTTTCCCTGACGCTCCGGCGTATATTTCCGGTGATGGTCATCAGGTCTGTCGGGTTCCAAATCAGGCTGCCCTTGAACGAGAAACCCTGGGTCGGGCCGAGTTTTGCGCGGCCGAGCGGCTGATCGTCGAAAGTTTGTTTTATGTAGCCGACACCGAGCTCGACGAAGGTCACGGCCGAGATGTCCAGGGTGCCGCCAAGCAGGACTTCGACGCCCCGGGAGCTGCGTTTGAAGCCGGAGTCGTCGATCGAGGTATCGAATTCGCGAAAATCATAGGTCGTCTCGACGAAGGCCGTCGAACCCGGCACCAATTCATAGCCGACACGGGCGGTGGTCGTGATTTCTATGACGTCGCGGTCATCGTTGTTCGTGGTTCCGGCGTCATCGAAATCGATGATGTCGGCTTTGATATCGAGCTTCACAAG
>JADFON010000081.1 GCA_022562855.1 Candidatus Zhuqueibacterota bacterium
TGCCGGATGTTTTGCGGACTTTATAATAAAATCGACATAACTATAGACCCGCTGCAACGGATCGGTTTCTTTTTGGAAACCCGATTTCTCCGCCAGTTTCCTGCCGATATTTACAAAGTTATCAAGCGTTTGCTTCGCGAGATCTTCTTTGCTCCGGAAATAATGAAAAAAACTCCCCTTTGTGAGACCGGCTTTTTGACAGATCTCGTCGATAGTCGTTGCTGAAAACCCCTTTGATTGCATAAGCTCCTGTGCTTTGTCAAGGAGTCTCGCTTTGGCAGGAGTGTTTTTTGGAATTTTGTTCATGATCGATATTTCCGCACTATCAATACATCGTGAATTATTCAGACTAACGAATTAATTTAGTTCATATTTTATTCTTGAAAAACTTATAATTTTTGAAACCACTCTGCCAGTTCGGAGCCTATCAGGTGCGGATTATCTTCCTGGAGGTAATGGATACCTTTGCCTATATCTACTGTTTTTAAATTCCGGAAATTCTTTTTGCACCAATCTACAACAGGAGGTGGAATTATTGCACCCGGTGACGCATGAAACAGAAGCATAGGGAGGTCCGAATCCAGGAGTTTTTTATGATACGTTTCCACTGCCAGATGAACATTTTCCGGCTCACCGTCAATCGGCAGTTCATTGGGCCAGCGCCAGACCGGTTTTCTGCTCTCCGGTTTCTTAAACGGTTCGCGGTAATAGTCCATTTCCTTATCGGTCAATTTTCTAACAATTGCCTGTGGAAGGACTTGTTCGATAAATATATTTTTGTTTACGATCATATCCCAGCCTACTTCGGGTGTTCGAAATGCCTTTAACATTTCAACAAATCCGGCGGGCAAAGTTTCCCATGATACGGGCTTCAGGATGGCTTCCATGAAAGCAAGACCACGAATATTTTCCTCATGGCGCATCGCATAATGAAAACCTAATGCGGAACCCCAATCATGTATAACCATGGTTATATGCTGTAACTTCAATCTTTCAATAAATCCCTCCACGTAATCGACATGATCAAAAAAGGTGTATTCTATATCGGGTTTATCCGATTTTCCGAAGCCGATCAAATCAAGCGCGATACACCTGCCGTAATCGGTTACATGGGGGATGATATTGCGCCACAGGTAAGACGAAGTAGGTTGCCCGTGGATAAACAGAATCGCGTCGCCATATCCCTCCTCAATGTAGTGCATTCGTGAGCCTTTTACTTCAACGAATTTTGATTCGAATGGAAAATCCGGAGAAATTTCATTTTTGGACGTCATGAACTTTTCCTGATAAATAGGTTCTTAAGTTATGGTAAGTTATGAAAGAAGAACCGGGCATCCGACTTAAACGTGGAGAGGTATATTACATACCAACCAGTTGGTATGTAATATACAATGACAGCATATTTTTGTCAAGAGAAAATTTGCTGTCGATAAAATGAATGACGTTCCCCTGAACTAAAAAAATTGACTACTGATTTCACACAAAAAACACTTGCATATTCCTGACGTATCCCGTACTATAAGACTGGTGTTCGAGGCAATTTAGTTTATAGACCAATTACAGGAGGTACTAAAGTGAAACGTGCATTCAGGAACACATTGTGTTTGATGTTGACATTACTTTTGTATCAACCGTTGTTTTCGCAAAACATTATCCGGTTTACTCAAACCCCGGGAACCGGATCGCAGGCATTTAAAGTGCGTGAGCCGGTACTGAGATTAAAACCCGGTGACACGCTTATCAGCCAAACATTAATGGGAGATTATTATACAGCCGAAGGCGGCGCTTGGCCCGGAGAGGTGGGACCCATATATATTGAGGGCGCTACTCCAAACGATCAGCTTGTAATCAAGATTATTAAAATCCGTCCTAACCGACAGTACGGACCCGCACGCATTAACCCTGATTTTGGCGGATTGACAAGCGACGTAAGAATGCGTTTATTAAATCCAAAGAGCCCGGATGAACGGTTTCTCTGGCGTCTGGACCATGATAAAAACACCGGCACCCTGGATCTTCCCCGCAGCAGAATGGGAAGAATAGAGGTGCCGCTTGCTCCAATGCTTGGACGGGTTGCTGTCGCACCGCGAAACGAGGAGTCGTTTCCCGGATTATGGCCCGGTGATTTCGGCGGGAATATGGATGCACCGGAAATCCGGGAGGGAGTTACCGTATACCTTCCAATTTTTCATGATGGAGCGTTATTTTATTTCGGCGACGGGCATGCATTACAGGGAGAGGGTGAAATCGCAGGAACCGGACTTGAAGCGACTATGGATGTTGAAGTGCAATTTGACCTTATCAAGAATAAACCGATTGATTGGCCCCGGATCGAAGACGACGACTATATCATGGTTGTGGGCAGCGCCCGTCCTTTGATCGATGCGTTCCGGTTGGCGCATGTCGAATTAGTAGAATGGATGGTGGATGACTATGGGTTTGACAAATGGGAAGCTTACCAGGTGCTGGCGCAGCTTGCCACTTCTACGGTAGCCAACATAGTAGACCCTCTGTACACCGTCGTCGCAAAATATCCGAAGGCGTTTCTGCCGAGATAGAAACAGAATTATTAGTATTTCGAAAAATCAGTACCACAATTATAAAGGGGCATGGAAAACCATGCCCCTTTATAATAATCAACTGTCAGCGCAAGTAAATACCGCTTTTTACAGATTATTTGATACTGTTAAAAACAATCTCTATCCACCTGTTCTGATCTATAAAACCGCTTCCCCAGTCTTCATATTTTGCAGGCAGTCCGCGATTCCGGATTTCTTCGAGACTCATGCCGTCTGCTTTTCTCTCTTTTATTATACCGATCGTTTCTTCCAGCATAGCGTGATACGTTTTCAGATCATCGACGTCGGCGAGAGGTCCGTGACCGGGGATAATTTTTACGTCCGCAGGAAACGTTGCTATTGCCGTTTCAATATTCTTGAGCAGACCTTCGGCGTTTCCTCCTCCTGCGATATCAACGTATGGAAACCTGCCGACAAAAAAATCATCTCCCATATGTACGACATTCGATTCCGTAAAGAAGATGATCAGGTCGCCGTCGGTATGCCCGGTCGGATAATGGACGGCTTTTATCTCTTCACCGTTAAAATGAATAGACGCGGCGTCATCAAACGTAATGACAGGTATCGCACTTTTCGGTTGATCGAGCAGTCGTTTTCTTGTATTGGTATGTGATATGATCGGCGCAGTTTTACCGAGGATTTCATTACCACCGGTATGATCGCCGTGATAATGTGTATTCAATATGAACTGCAGTTCCCCGCTGTTCAATTTATTCAAAGCGGCAATAATTTTATCCGTAAGCGGTGCAAACTGGTCGTCAACTATCAATATGCCGTCAGGTCCTGCTGAAACACCTATGTTACCACCGCTGCCCTGAAGCATATAAACGTTACCGGCTACATGCGTTGTCGTAATCTGAACATTGCTGAAATCCTGTTGAGCGTATGTATTGCTAAAAACCAATACAACCACTAATACCAGTGCATATGTTAGAATTCGTTTCATGTGTTTCCTCCTATGAATTCACTTATGTTTAGTTTATTGAAATTATAAGTACTTCTGAATAAAAGACACCATTTAATACAGGGAAGTCTACTTTTAGTACAACAATGTCTTTTGATCTAATTCGAAATACGAAGTATGTTAAACAAAACTTGTTAAGTCTATTATAGAAGCGGAACTGATAAAATAAAACAAATTATACAATGAAAAAGTGTCTTAAACAAGATATTTTGCATATTAATCACGAGTAGGAAATGCTTGAGATACGAATTAGAACGATTTGAAAGTAATTTATTCATCAAAAAATCGTAATTTAAATATCGGGTCTTTAGAGAAAATGTTATTAATTCACGGTATAGAAATGAATTCGCAATGAAACTACTATCACAATAAGTAGTTAAATACATTTCCACCCTTAATTTGCTCCTCTCCGAATAGGTAAATATGATATTGTGATACATAGATGCATCTTTTCAACACATGAAAAAGCAGAAATCAAAATAGAATGGAGACTAAACAATGAAAGCTATACAAGTAATCAGACTGATATTTTTTCCTGTTCTGCTTTTTTCATCCGCGCTTTTTGCACAGACCCCTCAGCAAGCAACCTCTCAACAGGAGGAACCATTTAAGGCGTCATGGGTCTTCAATAATCTGAAACCGAGCTTTACATTAAACCAAATCTATCAGAATAACTGGTTAAAAGGTGGGGAAGACGCACTTACTTATAATATTATTTTGGATAACGACTTTGAGCGCAAGGGCAAACGGTCTGATTGGGGTAACGAAATCCTTCTAAAATTCGGGCAGTCAAAAATCGGAAAAGGAGAAAGAAACAACACGCCTAACTCAATAAATATTCGTACTGATCTCAAGCTGAACTTTGGCAAACAAAGATATTTTAAACCCTTTATTGGAGGTTCTTTAAAAACTCAGATAGCTACCGGTTATAAATTCAGTAAGGATAAACCCAGAGAAGCGCAATCGGATTTTTGGGACCCGGTTAAAATTGCATACCGGTTCGGAGTTGATCTTAGTTTGGTCAAAGATCTAAAAATTCAAATCAGTACAGACTATATAATAGAAAAGGGTAACAAATATGTTCAGATTCATAATATTGACAACAAGAAAACCCCAGACATAATTGAAAAAAGAAAGATTACAAAAAAAATGAGCGTTTATGTAAAATTCAACAGGAGATTCACCATAAAGGACAGAACTATATCTATCAATTCGAAGATAAATATAAAATCAGCTTTTAAGAATTTTGAAGAGACATTTATAGACTGGGCAAACATCTATGACATAAATCTCATCGAATTCGTAAGTTTAAGGATAGATATGCATTACATTTACAACCGCAGCAAATCAAAGCAAGGGCAATTCCAATATCTTTTGGGAATCACGTTTGCATATGATCTAAAGGATATTTTTTCTAAAGATGAAAAGTAATAAATTCAACCGAGTTTTACGTTTTTCCGTCCAACAACCGCAGGCTGTTCATTATTACTACAAACGTCGCCCCCATATCCGCGGCAATTGCCATCCAAAGACTCGCCATTCCGAGTAATGCCAGAACAATAAACACAAACTTCAACCCCAGGGCAAAGGCAATGTTCCGTTTGATTATGCGGAGAGTCCTTCGGGAAAACCCCACCAGCCAGGGAAGTTTCGAGAGGTCATCGGACATCAACGAGATATCGGCAGTTTCTATTGCGGCGTCGCTTCCTGCAGCGCCCATAGCAATGCCCACAGTCGAAGTCGCCAACGCAGGTGCGTCGTTTACACCATCGCCTATCATAGCTACTTTTCCATATTGATCCATGAGTTGTTTTACAATATCGACTTTTTCTTCAGGCAGAAGATCGGATTCGAACCTGTCTACGCCAATTTCTTTGGCGACTGTTTCCGCAGTCCCCCTGTTATCACCGGTAAGCATTACAATGTGTTTGATACCCAGTTTTTTGAGTGCTGTTATAACCGATTTTGTTTGGTCTCTGATTTTGTCTTCCAAACCGATTATTCCGCACACATGGTCATCCGTACCAATAGCGACCACCGATTTCCCCTCGGCTTCCAATGCTTCGGCTTTATCATGAAATTCCGGGGTTTCCATACCCTTTTCATGCATGAAACGGTGACTTCCGATCCAATAATTTTTCCCGTTCACGACACCTTCTGCGCCTTTTCCCTGAATAAGGGAAAAGGCATCTGCCGGTTTGACCGGAATTCCCAACGACTCAGCTTTATCTAAAATTGCCGTCGCAAGCGGGTGAGTGCTGTGAGCTTCAAGAGAAGCGGCGCACATCAGGAGTTCGTCTTCAGTGTGGTTATCCATCGTAATAATTTCCTTCACAGACGGCTTTCCGTAGGTCACTGTTCCTGTTTTATCAAGCGCCACGGCTTGCAAATGAGCCGGCGCTTCGAGAAATGCCCCGCCCTTTACCAGGACTCCCGACCGCGCCGCAGAGGTTAAACCGGCTACGATACTTACCGGCGTCGAGATAACCAGGGCACAGGGACACGCAATAACCAATATTACAAGGGCTTCATAAAACCACTTACTCCATCCGCCGCCCGTTATTACGGGCAGAGCCACCGCTATAAACAGCGATAACACTATCATTGAGGGAGTGTAATACCGGGCGAATTTTTCCACCCATTGCTCTGACGGAGCTTTCCTCGACTGCGCCTTTTCCACCATCTTTATTATGCGGGCGATAGTCGTATCCTCTGCCTGCTTTACAGAGCGAAATTCAATAGATCCGTCACCATTGATCGTTCCGGCAAAAACCTCGTCACCTTCAGACTTTTCAACCGGCATCGGCTCCCCGGTAATAGGAGCCTGGTTAATCCTCGTAGCGCCCTTTGTAATTACTCCGTCAAGAGGAATTTTTTCACCCGGTCTTACAACAACGGTCGACCCCACGGGGACTTCCGCAACAGGCTTTTCGATCAGATCATCTTTTCCGGGGTATTTGAATCTTGCCACGAGGGGAGACAGGTTTGCCAAAGCTTTTATTGCGTTTCTGGCGCGCCCGATGCTCCACGATTCAAGCAAAAGGGATGCAGCAAACAGGAACGTAACAGCCGCCGCTTCAAGATATTCACCCAGTATTATCGCGCCAATTGCTGCAACCGACATCAGTAAATTCATGTCCGGGCGAAACCTGCGCGCCGATAATACTGCTTTAGGCGCAATATACCATGCACCGGATGCAACTGCGCCGAGATATAATGCAATAGACAATGCCGGATATATGCTTTCCCCCGCCGCGCCCGGAGCTAAAGCGGTAAGAAAACTGTTTGAAGCGGTATGATTCAAAAAACCCCCGATTATGAGTATCCCGCTCAAACCGCACATAACCGCCCTGCCGTGACGCTCCCTGAAGCTTTCATCCTGATTTCCGTCCTTTTGCCTGTCGTCTACCCACGGTTCCGCTTTTAATCCTGCGGCGGCTACCGCTTTTTTGATTTCTTCATCGCCTACCGGGGTATCAGCCGGAAACGTTATCTTTAATTTCGCATTGATCAGATCAAATTCAAGATTGTCCTCAGATCCGACAAGCGGCTTCAATTCTTTCTTAAGGGCAACGACTTCCTCATTGCAGTCCATCCCCTTTATGTGAAAATTCTTTTCAGTCATATTATTCCAAAACATTGCTGGTTCTGTTCAGAAATGTATAATATACAATAATTTATTATTTTTTACAAAATTGTTACAATTATGGCGCCTTAAATTGTAGTATTTTATCTACGTGTTGACAGTTTTAGATGTTTAACGTACAAGGGATAGGCTAGCCTATCCCTTGAGAATCGCTTGCATAATTGTTGGCACTTTTGTACTGTTTTGTTTCAAGGAAAAACA
>JADFON010000082.1 GCA_022562855.1 Candidatus Zhuqueibacterota bacterium
GTCAGGTCCGCCGCTTGCAATTAAATCGACCGGATTGGTCACTGACGCCTCCGGGGGTAGATAACGTCTTATTTTCCTCTGTGTAGCTTTCGATAGTGTCGGCACTTCAAGACCTGCGCCGTTACAGGCATCCGCAGCCATTATTGCAGGTCCTCCTCCATTGGTTAATATTCCTACACGGTTTCCCTTAGGATACTTTTTGCGCGAGAAGGCAACGGCAAGTTCAAACATTTCCTGAATCGATGCCGCCCTTATGATGCCGCATTGCTCCATGATGGCATCTACGGCTATGTCCGCACCGGCAATTGCTCCCGTATGCGATGAAGCGGCTCTTGCGCCTGCGATCGTCCTTCCCGATTTTACCGCTATTATCGGTTTTTTCTTAGATACCCGTTTTGCGATTTGAGTAAACCCGGTTGGATTTCCAAAGCTCTCAAGGTACAACAGTATTACATCTACATCAGGATCTTCTTCCCAATATTCGAGTAAATCATTTCCCGAAACGTCCGCCTTATTTCCCACGCTGACAAACATTGACATTCCGAGATTATACTGCTTAGTAGAACTGATTATCGCAACCCCAAGCGCACCGCTTTGAGAGAGAAAAGCAATTTTGCCTCTTGTCGGAAAATCCGGGGCAAATGTTCCGTCAAGGCGTACCTTCGGGTCTGTATTTATTACACCCATACAGTTTGGACCGACCATACGCATGCCGTACTTCCGGACTTCTTTGAGAACTTTTTCCTCAAGCTCTTTTCCAGCCTCGTTTACTTCCCTGAACCCTGCGGTCAGTACGACCACCCCGCCAACTCCTTTTTTACCGCATTCTATCACTATTGGCAGTACATAATCCCTGGGTACAATCAGGATTCCAAGATCGACATCATCGGGGATCGCTTCAACGGAAGGGAAACATTTTATGCTGTGAATGACGTCATGATTTGGATTTACCGGAAAGATTTTTCCGTTAAATTCATATTCGACAAGGTTCTTCATTACTGTTCTACCAAGAGAACCCTGCCGCATTGTGGCGCCAATGACAGCGACAGAACGAGGTTTGAATATCGCGTCAAGTTTCTTTATTTCTTTATTCATCTTTTATATTGTTTTGCTCAAAAACCAAATCTCAACGTGCTTGCAACCACAATCCCTTTGTTTGACCCGGGAGTGACGCCCCCTCGTGAACCAAATCCGGCATCCCAATAAAGATGATCATTGCCGATACCGACACCAAAGCTTACATTATGGGCAAATTTGTACTTATATCCCGCCGAAAGATCAAAAATAAACCAGCGTAATCCAGCGCCGAGAGAAGCAAGAAATTGGTCGTCCTCCCTGCCTATTTCTCCCGCGTATCTTAACCTTCCCGATTTTTTCCCAATTCCGACTCTTAATTCAACAGGGGCGGATGTTGTAAAACTATCGATCTCCCTGTCATTATCTTCGGATATGTCATCTTCGTTTAGTTCTTCCAGTTGACCCGGTCCGATAAAAAACTTAGGGTCGCCGGTATCAAAAGACCTGTCCAATTGAAAAGCCGATTTATCCCATTTTACGCTGTTAAGCAAGTTTTTAAAAACGACCGATATAATATATCCGTTATTTAATTTACCCGATGCGGCTAAACTGAACCCGTAACCGGCGCCCCCAGGTTCGAAATCTTCTATAAACTCAGTATCAAAATCTCCGTCGGCCTGTTCTTGCCTGAACAGGTGTGTGGCTTTACCCCTGAAACTGCCGTTTGCAACCACCCCGTCATCACTAAATGTGGCAAACAATGTTGCGTTTTCAGTCTGAAATGTACCAAGTCCCAAATGGTATGATAACGATCCTCCTAACGTTATCTCGGAAAAATCGAGACGTCCTATCAAAGGGAGAAATATGGAAATATTGCGGTAAATTGACCTGCCGTATGCTAACGTGATTTTGCTCACCGCTTCTGCGTTACCTTGGGGGCTAAAATCATAGGTCTTTTGCTCCAGACCGGTAAAGGGGATTTCCGCGAGAGCTTTAGGAAGAACCAAATTGGCATTTGCAGTAGTCTCAAAACTAACTCCAATATTGCGCCACGCTATAGAAAGAAGAGAAATATCGATTCTGAAATCTGCCTCAAATCCGTCATCCGGAATCTTGCTGAGCATCCTGTCCACGTCGGCGCGCGTAAGCACTTTATTCTTTTCGGTAAAGAATTCATTGTACAGATCGAGATCGATTGAGTTTTGTCCTAACTCCAATCTAAATGAATACAGGCTTACCGTAAATGATGGGAAACCCTCGTTACGGAATCCAAGATTGGCGGGGTTCCAAAATATTGCCTCGGACCCACGGGCAAATGTGGAATATGCTTCGCCGAATCCCAAACCTATCCCGCTTTGTGCACGGAGACTACCCGGTATCCAAAGTAGCAACAGGAATAAAAAGACTTTTAATTTATAATTATTCACAATATTATTCAATAATTCAGTTTACTATTATTACTCAAAATGCTGATTTTACTCTAACCCCCGCCCTTTCCCTTATCGCCAATATCTTCAAATTTGTCAAAGAGGTCGGTATTTACCGTAATTTCACCGGAAAGGAAAGATTTTCTCAAAAATATCTTGTCGGTACTATGGAGCGAACCCTTTATAACAGGATCGAGCGTGACAAACCAGAACGCAAAATAAGAATCGGCGAGAATTTTAACCTGCGCTTCAGTTATTCCTACAGAAATTTCCTGGTCAGGCATTCCGGTAATGTCGCCTGTCAGAGGGTCGGTCTCTGCGCCGTCGAAATGGAAAGATATCAAAACCGGCCAGGATGCCGGGTCGGCAGACTGTGCCGTCAAAGTATCGGCGACGTGAAGGCTCAGTTCTCCTCCGATCGGAATACCATTTGCAAGAGTAAAATCGAGCGAACCGCCTTTAAAGAAATCCCTGAGTATATCCCTGATATCCTTATCATCTTTTGGGTTTTCAGAATCAAAACTTATTTTTATGGTGTCGCCTTCGAGCACTGCTCCCGAAGGAATGCTGAAAATAAAGGCTATATCCACTGTATAATTTATTGTAATCGGCTGGTTGGTCAAAGTTGCGTTATCGAAGTTTATCTGGGCTGAACCTGAAAAAAATATCGTCTCCGGTAGTAAATTGATAACGTCTGCAAGACCGGAACCTGAACCCGATGACGCCCCGTTTACCGTTATTCCCGTGTTGTTTATAACAACAGTATTGTCGATGCCGCCTATAAGACTAAATGAGTAGTTTGCCTGTACATCGGATTTCCCGGATTTTTTACCGGTCAGGTTCAAAGTGATGTCCAAATTCACAGGGTTATCAACAAAAATGAGGGTAAAAATCATATCATCGAATTTTATATCGGGCACATCGAAATCGAGATCAATAACCTGTTTTTCAAAACTCGGGAAATCTGTGCCGACATTAATATCCGCCGTAACCGATGAAAAAACAAGTTTTGTCACGGAAACCGTTGTAGTGATAGCGTCTGTGGCATTTACGGTAAAGGTTTGATTACCCGACTGGGTGCTTACCGTAATACCAAAATCCATATTCCCATCACCGAGGGACATTGTAGTATTCGCAAGGGAAATCATTGATTGAGACGAGGAATTTGCCGGTATCGTTATTATCGTTGATATAGGATTTCCCGGTGAAGTCGTTATATCCGTTAATTCAACGTCCATTTGTATGGGAAATGGAAACTCACTGGTAAAATCCAGCACTATCGAGCCTGATGTAATATCGGCAGAAATTACCCTAAAGGAATCTGTTCCGACATCGACCGATTGGCTTATCGAGAAGTTTTGGTCAGGGATATTGGCAGTTGCAGAACTTGCCACCAGGTTACTCATTGAAACTTCTATCGTAAAACTCAGATTCTCGTTAATAGTAACCGGGTTTATCCCCGTTCCGTCTTCGTTCCCGGTGATGATAACTTTCAAATTATTTGACATTGTCTTGCCCGACAGGTCAAACGACTGCTGGGCTGTCCCGCCGTTTGCAGATATTGTACCGGAAAAGACCACGGCGTCGACCGTTGCATTGTTTCCAACGTCAAATAACTCGATATTAATCGGCTTGCCGAGGACAAAGTTCAGATTATTTGTTATTTGTATCCCTATGTCGCCGGAAACAAAAGTGACCTCCGAAAAATTGTTCAACGTTATCGGTTTTTCTATCCGGGGTAATGCGCCAGAAGGTATGGGAATAGAACTGCCTCCCTGACCGGCAAGGAATGGAAACGCTTCGGTAATTCCGATTGTAACCGTTTGACCGGAATTACCTCCTATTGCAAAATTTCCAATCGACCCTGAGAAAGGAGCCGGATTTACCGCTTCCTGCTTTAACTGCTCGGATATTCCTATTTGTTCGCTGCCTTCGAACTTTATATGAAAAAGGCTGTCGGCGCCTTCAGCAACAAGGTTCTCATTTGCGAGTTCGGCGCCAATGTCTATTGTGTCGGGTCCCATTATCGGGATTCGCACCAATGAGAACTGCCATTGAGGAAGCACCGGTTCATCAGGTATAGAACATCCAGCCGCAGCCGCCATAATGACTGCTGCGAAAATTAATTTTAGATATCTATTGTTTACAATTAATCCGAACATCATAATCAAAGAACTTTTTTTAAGAGTAGCGATACTTTGCCTAAGCATGACAATTTTGCAATTTTATTAGTAAAAGTAAAGTTGTTTTTGTACTTCAAATTTGCATTTCAGAGAGAAAAGCGAACATTTTCCTGATCAATTATAATTCAAATCCCACTGAATTCCTATATCCTGTATATAATTTTGAAGAATTGCATTTACCCCAGACCCAAATGAATCTCTTTCAGGAAAATGCACAATGCCATACTTTGCCGTAAGTCTTCCCGGTCCAATTTTGCGGGCGAATATCACTGCAAACCTTTCACCTCTGCCGGTAAACTGATTCACTTTCAGCAGTCCCGGCAAATCAGGCTCATATTGGTAAAGCCTCGTGCCTCTTGAAGAAAAAATTGTAGTTTGTATCGTAAGCTTAAAATTATTTAGATTTTCATAATGAGTTTTTGCTGTTAACAATATTCCCGGACTATCAAATATAGATTTAAAAAAATTTGAATTATCACTTTTTAAGCGGTTTTTTTGTGCTTCAATTCGTAGACCAAGACGCACGTTACCCGACAATTCAAAATCTCCCTGCAGCCGTATTCTTTCATTAATTTCTTCCCCAAAAAATTCTCGCCGTATATTGTTCTCATCCAATCTGTCGAACCGCGACAAACCCGACCGCGCCCTCCAGTTAATATAGATTTGACTGCCGGGTTTAAGCGTCGATCGAACCTGAAGAAAATATTCCTTCCCGTTTTCCTTTACCGGGATTGCCGTGCTTCTGCCTGCGTGGCTGAATATATCGGCATATCCCCCCATTTCAAAATATCCGGTTATTTTATGTTTTATACCCAAATACAAACCGCGTTCGTTGCGGTTTCCTGATGAGTTATCGGCAAACGCGCTGCCAAACTGAGAGTAAAAATCCCGTGCATAATTTCGGTATAACAGCCCGATTTTTGTGATCCTGTCACCCCACTTTATTCCTCCGACATAGCCGGCGGAACCTGGATTTGAAACCCCGATTTCTCCGAATAATTCCAAATTATTAACTATTGTTGAAAAATCGAATCCGCCGATTTGAATCTCGTTTCCTGAATACTTCAGAAATTTGGCGCCGGATTCTTCTTTCGACAAGCCCGGTTGGTAATGAACCGACGCACCCGATATGCCAAAGCTCACACTCCCGATTACAATCCGTAATCTCCCTCCCGCAAGCCGTTCCTCGAGCCTGTTCCTCTGGTTCAGTTCGGTGTCTGTTCTGTGAAAACCTGAGGTTGCAATACTTTTCGCCTCTCCGTCAGAATTTATCCTTGCATCCCGTTTTGCTGCTGATCCAAATAAGGATATACTGTATTTGGAAGTTGAATATTCACCGAAAACTCCAAAGAAACCCTCGGATTCACTCGAAGACAGGTATCCTCTGCCGCCTTGTTCATTTCTTTTGACATGGCTGACCGGCTCACTGCTTTTCCCAAAAAATGATTTTCTTGAAAAAATAAGCCCCTGACCAAATGACAGACTATAATTTCCTGCAATAATCCGCGTTGAATTATTGTGTGACACGTATTGCAGATAACCCACTGCGTGGTCGGTATAACCTTTTTCGCCGGGGTCTTTCTCTATAAGCGCCCCTGCCGATATGTTACTCGAAATTACCGCGCTGATTCTGGTATAATTTTTTATCGAAGAACCCGCGAATCCACCGGATTGATATCCTGCGGATTCTTCAACTCTTCTCTGGATTCTCTGGCGTATCACAAGTTCAACCTCAAAACTTTCCTGATTCAAGGTTAGAAAATCACTGATGAGGTCGAACAAATCTTTAAAAATACCACCTGCGATTCGAAATTCTTCGAGGCTTTGAAAACTGCCTTTTAGGTTTCTTTCTGCGATTATCCGGTTCGCATGTTCGACCGTTAAACCGGGAATCCGCAAGAAATCTTCTCTATTCGCTGTATTTATGGGAAGCGGTTTACGCGCTAATTCTTCCAGGAAGTCTAACGCGGAGGATTGATCGGAAAATTCGGAGCTTTGCTCAAGCAGGCGTTCGATCAGCAGGTCCTGGGCTTTTATTGGCAGAGGAATACAATGAAAAAGCCCGAATAAAACTATGAGCGTGGTTAATCGGATATTTTTCTTGCGGACAAGGAAATAATGAAGCACAACTGATTGGAAATTAATGGTTTTGTATTTTACACTAATGTGAATAAAATAATGAGTCTTATTTTATATCCGGTATCCCGGTCATTTTTCCCAGATTGCCCTTTTCATAATTTCTAACCTTTTCCTTAAAATCATTGTCAAAGGACCGGGGCTTTAACTCGGGGAAATGAACTCTGACCAAATTTGTATATCCCAGGGCGATCAATTTTTTATCCTCATTGCGGTTAATAATATATTGGAATTGCAGGCTTGTTCGTTTGATATACGATATTCGCAGATAAACGTTCAAAACATTGTCAAAGTAGGCAGGACTGCGGTAGGAACAGTAATTCTCTACAACCGCTACATCAATTTTTTCCAGGTCCCCGGCGCTGCCGGAAATCAATCCTATTTCCCTTAGATAATCAACCCTTCCTCTTTCGAAATAGGTAAAATACCGGCTGTTATTTACTACGTTATAGGGATCAAGATCGTCAAATGTCACTCTTTGAATAGATTCAAACCTGAACATCGGGTACATAGTCAGTCTCTTATTTTAAAAAAACGCCCTCAAAGATTAGTTTTAATTTGCAGCTTGATTAAATCGAAAGTTTTTCTAAAATTATTCTTATTAAATCCGGTTAATTAGT
>JADFON010000083.1 GCA_022562855.1 Candidatus Zhuqueibacterota bacterium
CGATCGTCTCGGCCCTGTTCAGTCGACGGTGAACCCCGTGGTGTTGAATTCGGGGGGAGGGCCGAGGCAACTACGCAGCCATTGCGCTCGCGACCCTTCCGGCGAGCCAGTGTCGTGGCGGCCGACCGCTCAGGCGCCCTCGCGGATCTTGGCTCCGCGGTGGGGCTCGGGCAACACGTTGGCGACCTCGGTCGAGAAGAAATCGAGCACGTAGCGCACCACGTCCTTGATCGATACGATCGAGACCGGCCGATCCTCGTCGTCGACGATCGGAATGTGGCGGTAGCCCCCCACCTGCATGTTGTGCGCCGCGTGGATGATCGGGTCGCTCTCGCGCAGCGAGACCGGGTCCCTGGTCATCACGTCCGACACCAGGGCGTCGAGCCTGTTGACGCTCACGACCAGGTCGCGCTCCGTGAAGATGCCCACGAGCTTGCCGCCCTCGGTGACCGTGATGGCACCGAACTCATGCTCTCGCATGATCCTCACCGCATCGAGGACCGTCTTTTGGCAGTCGATCGAGATGGCCCGCTTGGATAGCAGCTTGCGCACCGGTTCATTGAAGGCCGCCACGGTCAGCGCCGGTTCGGGCGCAACGTCAGAGGAGAGCCGGTTCAGTTCGTCTTCGAGTCCATCGTCCATGTGCGGTGCCTCCGGAAAAAGGATGTGGATGATAGCGCCTTGGGGCCCCGATCACGGCGTATTTTTTTCCAGTCTGGCCCACGGGCGCATCGCGCTGGCGCGATTGAACGCATAAAAAAACGCGCATCATAATCACATGATGCGCGTCAATTTGATATTCGATTATTTTGATGCGTATGACGGAACTACCGGTTATAGTCTTATATTGGAGGAAATGCCGGATTTAATAATCCTCGATATTAAGATGCCCAGCTTGAGCGGATTAGAAGTGTTAAAGAAAATAAGAACAAACACGGATTCAAATATCTCGAAGATTCCTGTCATTATGCTTACCGCTGCCAGCGATTCTGAAACTGTCCAAACGGCTATTGAACAAGGCGCTTCTAATTACTTGCTGAAACCCTTCCAAAAGACCGCCCTGATCTCCCGTGTAAATAAAATACTAAAACTGTAAGAAATATTTTTTATATCGATCATTTTATGTATCTGTACAAAATCTATCGACAAAAGTATTAAAGTAGAAAACTATTTTCAGGAAGATACTTGAATGATATATAATTATACTTATTTTGAGAAATCTGTCTATTCTGTCCATTCAATTTCACAAAGTCGCAAAAGAATATTACTGCTTGCAGCAATACTATTAGTTTTATCCGGCGTTTATCCCTTCTTGATAGGATCGTCATATAAGGGGAGCGCCGATCTTCATGGAATTATTGAGATGGTCGGTTCTTTGATGGGATTGATAGCGGGGATTTCGTTAATTACGCGGTTTTATAACCTTGGAAATCGATTTCAATTGTATATAGGTCTGGCGTTCTTTATTAATGGATCAGAGGATTTTATTCATGGATTACTCTCATTCAGCAGTGTGCGTTGGCTTGGAGGACCCGCTTCAAGTTTGGTACAATTCATACCCGGCACCTATGTCACCGGCCGTCTTTTGATGGGTGTGATTCTGATTATCGGATTAATTATACCGGTATGGATGGGGAAAGCAAAGAACCTGAAAAAAGAAACGCTGTGGACCATTATTGTAACAGTAATTATCACTATGGTGGTTACAATAATTGCCTTTATGATTCCATTGCCAAATTTTGTCTATCAGGATAGACTAATATCCCGACCTATAGATTTCCTGTCAGCTATTGTTCTTGCTGTCGCCTTTATAGGATTTGTTATAAAATATCTGAATGAAAGAAGCAGATTGATTTGGTGGATTGCATTATCAATCGGTATCAATGTTGTCGGTCAGGTTATAATGTCTTTTTCTAAAGAACTTTACGATCCCTATTTTGATATAGCACATACATATAAAGTGTTAGGTTACTTTGTTCCTCTTTTAGGTTTTTCTTTTTATCAAATTTCGATCATTCTTGAGCTTAGGCAGGCAGAAGAGGAACTACGCTCCTTAGATCAAATGAAAAATAATTTCGTCGCATCTGTATCGCATGAATTAAGAACGCCGCTTACATCGATAAAAGGCTCAATCGGATTGTTGTTGGCAGATTATGCAGGAAAAATCGATAAGGAGGCAAGAGAATTTTTGGATATTTGCTATGCGAATACTGAGCGATTGATCCGAATAATCAACGATCTTTTAGACCTTTCTAAGTTTGAAGAAAAGAAAAAAGAACTGAAAATGGAGGAATTTGATATCGCAGACCTCATTAATGAAGTAATAGTGAGTTTAAAACCTCTCGCTAATGCTCATTCATCAAGATTAGTTTCTGACTTAACGGGAAAAAACACTATAATTGCCGACAGAGATAAAATTGCCCAGGTATTAATTAATCTCATATCAAACGGTATCAAATTCTCAGGTGGAGGTGATATTGCAGTTTCATCTCATAAAAATAATAAAGGAATTAATATCATTGTATCTGATTCGGGAGATCCGATTTCTAAGGATAATAGAGAAAAAATATTCGACAAATTTGTTCAGGTCGACAATTCTCCAAGTCGTAAAATTGGCGGCACCGGGTTGGGACTATCCATAAGCAAAGCTATCATTACGATGCATAACGGAAAAATATGGGTGGAAAGCAATGAAAAAGGAAATAAATTCAATTTTACAATTCCAAGCCATCAATAATGTCCGGAAGAGTGTATCTAAGTCGCGAATAGTCAAGGGAATAACCTGCTTTCCATCAGCGGCAAGCTATTTCATACTCTTACTTGAAAACGGAAGAGACAGATTCTACAGATAACGATAATTTTCATGTTTCTAATTTATAATTTCAGGTCTACGATGAGCGGATTGTGGTCGGAAATCTGCCGGTTGTCCCAGACCGGCTTTTCAATAATTTGCGGGGGACCATAAACACCGTTGTTAGAATATACGACATCAAATCCCTTCCCCGCAAGCCAGTCGTTTCGTAAAGGTATTTCTCCATTCCAGGGGCGCAATTTTCTTCGCATCCACCGCAGCACAAAATTGGGTATCATCTGGGTGGATTTCTTGACGGTCAACAGATCGTTCACATCAAAATACATAGTGCCGGTGGTTACGTCGTTATATTTTTTATAATCATATCCGGATTTGTTCAAAACTTCAAACAGCGGTTTTTCAAAGAATTTTTCCGGGGTCATATAATGCCCCACCGCCTTGTTAAATCCCATAACGATCGCTTTATACAGGAGGTTTCTTGCCAGTCCGAGCTTACTTTTCAGGTTATAGGTGGAGGTGTTGAGATCGCCGCCGATCAACTTGGCAACACCGTCGGATTCGTCAAGAGCCAGTAATGCCGCCTGCATTTGCTCCGCCCGTTGTATAAAAGAGGTTCTGTGGTCAATATGCAATGCTGCGAAGTCGTACAATTTGTTTGCGATCTCAATTGTACATATCAGTACGCGCCGTTTACCAAGACGTTTTTCCGGGCTGTAAAACGCGTCCCTGAAAGTTGGAAGCGGTTCCACTCTGCACGATTGTATCGGGTATTTTGAGACAATTGTAGTCCCATGCAGTGAAAGAGTGTTTTCAAGATCGTGTTCCTGTTCGCCTATGTCTCCCTTCGAGAAAACAATATATGAATTCGCGTAGCAGTAGTTCATTTTCAGAGCAGTGGCAATTTCTTTCGGAACATTGTGATTGCCGCTTCTACCCATGCCGATGTCCGTTTCAGTCAGCAGTATTATATCCGCCCGGGACAGGATTTCATTAGATTTAAGATACTCGATAACGCCTTTGAGGTGAGCGCCACGCTCAATATTCCACGAAACAACGCGTATTGTATCCTTCGGTCCGGATTCACGGAGCGTATTGTCCCATTCAACCCCGTCTACAACACGGTTTATTTCTGCGCCATGTTCTTTGTACAGGGCGGAATTCTCGTACTCATCCAGCGTTCTAATAGCCTTTATGTCATCAAAAAGATGATTCAGATTATGACTGAGTAGAAATTTCGGTTCTTTCAGCGTTTTTTTCATATGCCATAAGAAAAGGTTCAGAATTATGAATTAATTCATGTTTTATTAACAGACAAGAATGTCTGTTCTACCTGATAATAAGTCCCGAAAATTTGTTTGATCTTCCGATTTTTTTAGGTGTCGTAGTACCCGGCTCGCCGTGTCCTGATGAAAAACATAAATAATTGAAATACCTCGGCAGCCGTAGACTTTAGTCTGCGCAAAATTTACCAACAAAATACAAATCTAAGCGGTGCCATTTTTTTTATTTTTCTTAAAACGCCGGGGCAAACAGAATACTGCTTAGCAGCAGTCTGTCTAATCCGCGCCAGTATAATCTGAATGTCGGGTCGTCGGCAAAGAGTATAACGTGACCGCCGCCAAGCGGAACGTCCGCAAGATACATTTTCCCGGTCAGGACTTCTTCGCTGTCTTCCCATTTATGACCCATGATAAAGGAATTCTCCGGAAAAGTGACGACGTTTGCGCCGGTTTTTGTCCCGGGAAAGAGATAACTGCCACGAACCTGAACAGCAATTTCCTCCGGGTATCCCAGTCCGAGATAATAGTCGTTATTTACGCGGGCTTTGAAGATCGAACCGGGGATATTTTCAACGGGTTTCATCGGGGATTCGTCTTCATTTTCAGTCATCGGTTCAGGGTCAGAATCGGGCACTTCGGTAATCAATTTTACATCGGTCATTTCAACACCGCTTCTGTTGGCGAAAACTGCTCCTCCTTTTATCCCGATAAATGTCCCGCCGCTCCTGACCCACGCTTTGAGATTCTCAACACCTGTTTCTCCAAGCGTAGTTTGATATCCCGAAGCAGAACCATCGGGGAAAATAATGACATTATATCGTGACAGGTCAGCCGCCGCAAAATGTTCGGCGCGGACCGCAGAAAATTCGAGTTCGTATCTCTTCTCAAGCATATACCAGATTGCGCCGTATGCTGTCGGGCTGGCAGGGGCGTTGGTAAGCACCATGATTCTCGGTTTCTCTAAGTTTCGCACAGACCCGGAGCCAAGTGAAATGCCGGTTTCACCCCATGCGGTATTTACTGCAAAGACTTCCGTTCCGTATTCTTCCGCAAGACCGGAAATCCTGTTATGCAGTGTTTCGGGATTTCGCTGGGTTCTTACGACAAGCGTCCCCTGGGGAAAATCCCTGCCGCCGTTCCTGAATTCTTTTGTTGCAAGCGCCACTCTATAATCTTCCTGCAACAGCCGTCCTGCAAGTTTTGCGCCTGCATCTGTCTCGTATGAAAATAGATACGCATAACCCGCTCTTCCGCCGTCTACTTTACCTTCGCTTTGCAGATTTTCGGTGATACGCCGGCTTCCCGAAACAGAAAGCGCCTCCCCGGTGAATACCGCTTCTACGCCGTAGGTCAACGGCAAAGCCCATGCGGTTACATCATAAAACCCGGTGCGTTCCTTTGGTGCGGATGAGCCGAGTTTTTTGTTGCGGTTACGAATTTCTTCGACCCTTCCGAGAAACAAGTCTTCCATCTTCGGGTCGGGTTCAAGAAGCGTTTTGATCATCCTTTTTTGCGGCTGATTGAGCGGTATCAAATAGCTTCCCGATGGGATTAATCTCGTTTTGGCAGACCGGTCGTGGTATGTTTGGGATGACCCGACTGTGATTTCAGAGCTTGTCTTATAGATCTCGAATTGATGCAAAAGAAAGAGGTTTACCAACTCAATCAATCTGCCGTTATCCCGCCCCGGAACCAGGATATAGGTCTTGAACTGCTCATCCTTCGCTTCATCCATGCCGGTTTTCCGGAATGCAAAAAAATCGTTGAGTATAGCTTCCCGGTTATCCGCTAAGACCTCCAGCGTTGCAACATTTGTCGTGAAATGGTGATGAATTCCATCTCTCAATGTTTTTATTGTCTTGTCGGGGATTTCATATCGAAAGGCTTTTCGTCCGCCGCCGTCTGTTTCGTAGGTCATCCCGATTGCGCCGTAAAACGCCGGATAGGAGTCCCAATATCCAGGGTAATAAATATCATATGTTTCATCTTTCTTGAATGTCCATCCGTATTTATCGAAATACCGTGCGTTATTCAGCCCTATCTCTGTTGCCCATTTTAACAAGGAAGAGGGGTAGTTGAGGTTAATAGGTGAAACAAACGGGGCAAAGAAATATTCGTCCGGGTCGCCGTGATTATCTACCCATATTTGAGGGTTCCAGTGGTGCATGACCTTGGTTGATTCCCGTGTTTCAAGCTGCGACTGCGCAAAAGCGTCGCGGTTCAGGTCGATGTCATAATGGTTGTTATTCGTTGCCATGAGCCAGTCACCCCTGTGTTCGGTGGCAGCAGGGTCCGCGGTTCCGTATTTCCCGACGGTTACCGCTTTCATCCATGTCACATACCGCTGGTGACTGTCCGGGTTGAGAGCCATATTTAAAATTGTAATTACTTCCCGGTTTATCTTGTTTGTCACCGGGTCGCTGCCTGCGGCAAGCTGGTACGCTAATTGGATCCCTGTTTCAAATGCCGCCGATTCGTTTCCGTCATTGGCATAATTCATCCAGCCTATTGCGGGAGTAGTGCGTGCAATCTCCGCCGCTTCGGATTCGCTGATAGCTCTCGGGTCGGTGAGTCTTTCAATTGCCAGCCGGATGTCTTCTAACCGGCTCATGTTTTCGGGTGAACTGATGATGACTAAGTAAAGATCGCGTCTCTCAATTGACTGACCGAACTTAACGATCTGCACCTTATCCGTTGATTCGGCGAGTTTGCGAATATAGTCTACCATCTGCAGATGATCGGTCAGATACGTGCCGATTTCGAACCCAAGGACAGATTCGGGCGTCGGTATGGACCGGTCATAGGTACTCCCCGGCAGCCAATCAAAACCTTGTGCAAAAATGAGGGCGGGTAATAGTATTATTGCGAATATCGTAATCGAAATTTTTTTCATGGAGAACCTTTCTGTATGATTGGTACATATTCGGTGGCTGTTGTTATCAATGCGGGGAATCAAACAATATACTTTTTGTCACGAATTTTAGCAAGACAAAATCCATTATTTTTTTGACATTTATTATGTATATTAGTACGAAAATTAGTAATATAAATAATTAAAAAATATTATAAATATTGTATTCGGGCTTTTTTAATCAACATTGTTCTGTTAGTGTATCTAGATATTGATATAGGATCTCCTTCTCTAAGATCCAAATAATTCAATACTTCCTCGGGAATCTTTATCGAGCCATTTGTAATTCGAGCATGTGATGGTTCAAGTTCGGATCTTTCGGCTTCACGAAATCTTTTACTTTTCTGATCACAATATAC
>JADFON010000084.1 GCA_022562855.1 Candidatus Zhuqueibacterota bacterium
CAGCATGCCAATCGCCTGGTGGATTGCGGCGAGGGATACCGGAACCACCAGCAACAATGTTGCGATACCCAGCGCAACCTGCAGCACGGCCGTGTGGAGCAGGGCATTCACGCCTTTGGCTAGCCTCGAAGGCAGGTCCGTTTTTCTGATGTGGACCCGGTAGACGATGATCAGAACAAAAGTGGCGATGGCGAGAATGCGATGATCAAACTGCACCGTGGCCATGTTGTCGAAGAAGTTTCGCCACCAGGGCTCGATCGCGAACATCCCTGGCGGGGCCCAGTATTCGCCCATCATTGGAAAGGTATTGTAGATCTTGCCGGCCTTCAACCCCGCCACGAATCCGCCTGAGATGACGGTGACCATGATCAACGTCGCTAACGCCAGCGTCTTTCGATACCAGGGATGCGGCGTCTGGCTGGCGGACGGAAATATCAGGTTCAGTGCGACCCAGAACATGTACCCGTATATAAGGAATGCTGCGACCAGGTGTGCGACCAGCCGATACTGGCTGACATGGGGATTGTCGACGAGCCCGCTCTTCACCATGTACCAGCCGAGCACGCCCTGCATGCCGCCGAGCACGAACATCAGTGAGTACTTCGGCCACTCCTGTTTTCGAATGTAACCGCGCCATGCAAATACGAGAAACGGAACCAGGAAGACGATGCCGATCGTGCGTCCGAGCAGTCGATGCAGGTACTCCAGCCAGAAAATACCCTTGAAGTCATCGACCTCCATGTGGCTATTGACCTTCGCGAACTCAGGTGTCTGCTGATACATCTCGAAGGTTTTCTGCCAGGCCTGGTCCGACATCGGCGGCAGCGCGCCGAGCACGGGCCGCCAGTCAACCATCGACAGTCCCGAACCCGTCAGCCTGGTTACGCCGCCGAGTACTACCATGATAAACACGAGCGCGCAGCAAACCAGCAGCCAGGTGGCTACCTTGCGATTGTTGTCAGCGGTATTGCCCTGCATCGTGGTCCCGTCGATTAATTTCGGCGGGCAATGGTATCAGAGATAGTCCAGCGGCAAAGCAGTCGTGTACTTGATGGTCTCCATTTCTAAAGGGCGAATAAACAATATTCGCGATCGGCAGAAACTACTTTAAACTACTGCGCGATTGCGGTCGGATGAATTCCCTCGCCATAGACGAAGCGCGATCCGACAGCGCCCACGACCGCAGTACGACGGTTGAGGTTCAATTCTGCCCGCAGACGTATCAGCGGCTCGATACCGGTGCAGTGGCCGGCCATCAGGTTCTGTATGCCGATTTTGCGCAGTCGATCCGAAGTCCAAAGAAGCGTTTCGTCGCTTGCCGAATAAAGATGCATGCCGCCCATGAGTGCATGGATAGAATGGTCCTGAATGGATCGCTGGACCTGTTCGAGCAAATTGACACTGCCCGAGTGGCCGCAACCCAACAGAACAATTGGCCCCGCGGGCGTCACGATTGTAAGACCCTGGCTGTCTGGCACATGGTCTACAACCCAGGCGCCGTCGATCCTGACCTGCACAATCTGCGCGTAATTTTTCTCCGGGTGATTCCTCTCTACCGGGCCGGTGACCCAGACGGCAGGTGAGATTTCTGCAGGTCCCGGGTATTCGATGAATTCGACACCTGCATCCTCCAGATCCTTGCGCATGGCAATCATCCGGTTCATTTTTTTATAGCCGCTGCCGGCAATTTGTTCATAAAAAGCCCACATCCCTACCGGAAAAACAGTGAAAGAAAAGTGACCGACGAAATATATGATACCGATGTAATTTAGAATAAGCTGGTTTATCGGATTCAGGATTGCATTTGAAAGCCCCGCGCTCAAGGTAAAAACTCCAAACGTGAGTATGAAATATGGTTTTGTTTCTTTTCTTCTCAGGTAAATCACGATCGAAAACAATCCAAAGAAGATAAAGATAAACCCCAATATGTAAGACTCGATATTGTTTTTTATAACCAGGGCGTAAATATCAGACTGATTACCAATAACCGGAACTTCTGTCAATCCGATTCTCGCCGCGTTACTCGAGAATAACCGGACATACATTGTTTTGCCGCCGTAATCTATACCGAGTGGAACAATATGAAAAAGCAATTCGTCGAATTTATTGCTGTATTCGTATTCCAATTCGCCGTTAGCGTAGATTCTTTCTCCGTCAATGTACACTTCGATTTTTGTAATCACCTGCTGAAGCAAAAGCGCAGGCTGGTCCCATATTATTTCCGGAAGTGTGTATTTTATCCAAATAAAATTATCAAGAACTTCCGAAGGTGTGTTTTGTGCCGCAGATGTAATCCAGGCGGGCTGTGTAATACTCTCGTCAAACCAGGCAAATTTCCCGGTTGAATCCAATGGAGAATCCCCCTTACGGTACATCCATCCGTCCGGTAAAGTTACCGGTTCGCTCTCTCCCGGTTCCTGAGCCAGAGACATGTGCGTGACAAGCACAAATGGTAAGAATAGTATAAGAGAAATTAATCGCCGGCAAACTTGCATCTCGAAAAACATCAAATGATTCTCCGGATGTGGCTTTGGACTGCTAACATCATCAAAGATTCACGATGACAGGTAGCGGAGGATCGATGAGAGAATATCATCGATACTTTTTTTATCAGTGGGTATAACGGTATCCGCTAATTTGTATCCTTTTTCCCTGATACTAAGAAGAGCTTTTATATGCTTCACAGCATCATGTTCAGGAATGATATCGCCGCTTGGCTGCAGGAGAAGCGGACGCTTATTGGTAAACTTAACGCGCTCCCATAACTCTTCCGGCTCTGCGGATAGATAGATCAAAACGCCACTGTCTTTGACATGGGTGGCGTTGCCGGGGTCGATGAGCGTACCGCCTCCGAGAGATACGACAATATTTTTTTTTCCCAGATAGTCTGACAGTACCCGGTTTTCCAAGGTCCTGAAATACGATTCGCCATCTTGTTGAAATATTTCAGATATGGATTTACCCGCTTTACTTTCTATTATTTCATCTAAGTCGATAAAAGCATAATTGAGCTCTTTAGCGATATTCTTCCCAATAGTCGACTTCCCTGCTCCCATAAATCCGGTGAGAAATATATTCGAAATCTTGTTCTTGATCATTATAAAAAGAAAAACGGAAAATATATTGTTGAAGGTTATCTAATGTATTAACAAAACTTTTGTGATTTTTGAAAAGATTCCAAATTCGGAAAATACAAAAGTACCGGCATTAAATCAAATTTAAAAGTCAAATTGTTTATTTAATTGAAATTCGGCTCAGAAAGAAAGAGATTGAAAAATTGCATAAGATTTAAAAAACGCTTGCTATTATCAAAAATTATTCTTTACTTTTGTACACCTTCATATTTATTGTATAACTCTTTAATTTATTAGAGTTTGGGCGAGGGTACCATCCTTTTTATTTTTTCTATTTGATAGATTGAAATGTATCGATTGCGGAGTTAATTTGTGGATTTACCAAATTGTTTGGTAAATCCTGCGTGATTGAAATATATAAACGTACCATTTACAAAGACGGGTGTAAACATGGGGAAAAAACCGTTGCTTTTTGGTGACTATTTGCTCAAAAAGGGTTTGATCAAGAAAGAAGACATGGTTATTGCACGCCATGTACAGGAAGAGGCTAATAAGCAGATAGGCGAATTGGCATTAAAACAGAAACTCCTTAATGCGCAGAAAGTCCAGCAAATACTCCAGCAACAGAAGATATCACGAAAAAAATTCGGAGAAGTTGCTATCGATCTAAAAATTCTAACCCGCGAACAGGTTCAAGATTTGGTAACCTATCAAAAAGACTTCAATATTCACATCGGAGATATCTTCAAATATGAGGGCGCACTCAATGCAGAAGAACTGGAACGAGAAATCGAAGAATTCGCTCTGCACAATGAAATAAAAGACAATAACTCTGAATAAAATCTACCGGTTGCAATCTTCCTCATTTCATGGTATACATCTCAAAAATTTAGCGACGGTTATCAATAACCCTTTGC
Organism: Candidatus Zhuqueibacterota bacterium; assembly: GCA_022562855.1. Classification (GTDB taxonomy): domain Bacteria; phylum SM23-31; class SM23-31; order SM23-31; family SM23-31; genus JADFON01. The sequence continues at coordinate 3,992 of JADFON010000084.1, forward strand.
GCGTCCCCTTCCTCTTGGGTCCGAACCGCCGGTAAACTTAGCTATATTCCCATTTGCATCATATTCAATTGCAAGACCGTGGGCATTTCCTAAAGACCTGACCTGTAATTCATGTCCCAACGCTTTGAGACCGTTCCTGACCGATTCGGTGATGCCTTCCTCAACCGCAAGCATATTCGGTTCTACAAAGCTGACACGGGGTGCAGAGATCGCACTCTGAATATCCATATTGAAATCGATTATGTTCATCACCATCTGGGGTACAGTCTGCCCGATAGTATGACCTCCCGGCGTTCCGATAGCAATCCATGGTTTACCGTCACGCATTATTATGGTCGGACAATCTCCGGAAAGTTTACGTCTACCTGCGTGTGCGTCCATCGGGTTGCCTTTCGGTTCAAATGTGCAGTACGCGAGAGAATTATTTAACCATATTCCCGTTCCCTCCGGCATAATCCTGCTGCCAAAACTATTACCAAGTGTTTGTGTTGCTGAGACGACATTACCCCATTTGTCAGCTACAACAAAATGGGTTGTGTTTTCATTTTGCTCTCCTGCGATACCGGGATATTCAAAGTCTTTTGCCGATTCCGGGTCTATTTCCGATGCTTTTTCACTCCAGTAATCTTCTGATAACAGCATGTCAAGAGGCGGCGGTTCGAATTCCGGATCGCCGGCATAGGACAGCCGGCTCCAAAATGCATGTTTGGTCACTTCGGCAAACGTATGCAAATATTCAACGCTGTTATGACCCATTTCATTGTTATCGAACCTGCTCATAAGCCCGAGCCTTATAAGAGAAGGGAAAGCAGTCGCAGGAGGAGAGGCTGTGATTACTTCATATCCCCGGTAATCGATTTTTATCGGCTCCCACCATTCGGCGCGGTCATTTCGTAAATCTTCAATCGTAAGAAAACTGCCTGTTTCGCGCATTTTCTTGTCAATTGCAACACCCAATTCACCGCCGTAAACAGCCGCTGCTCCTTGTTCTGCAATAAGCCGTAAGGAGCGGGCTAAATCCTTTTGCACCAAACGGTCACCGGTTTTCAGCGGTTCTCCGTTTCTTCCGTATATAGATTGAGAATAGTCTGAAAACTGTTGAAATGCTCTGTTTGAAACATTCCAGTCGAGAACAAAACCCTCATCGGCGAGTTTTATCGCCTGGTCAAAAAGAGAGTGCCACTCCAGTATACCGTACAAGGATGACATCGCTTCCCATGCATTTACATTCCCGGGCGTCGAGACTGCTTTGGGGCCTCTCCTGTTTTGCATATAGTCCGGTGTAGGCGCCCTGAATACGTCCGAATCGACATTAGCCGGTATTTTACCGCTCGAATCGAGAAAGCGCGCCTCTTTTCTTTCGGCATCATATACGACTATCGTACCATACCCGCCGATTCCCGACATCATCGGTTCGACAACATTCAAAACCGACGCAATTGTAACTGCCGCATCGAAAGCGTTTCCACCTTTTTTTAATATCTCGATACCTGCTTCTGTCGCAAGCGTGTGAGCGGAACTCACCATGCCGTACCTGCCAACCGCAGGTGAAATTGACGAGTTTTCAACTATGGCACTATCCTGTTCCGTACTACAATACGCCAGGTTTAAAGCGATAGTCAAAAGTAATAACTTTTTGATTTTGCAGTTCATTCTATCTCCTTTAAAATTATATTCTTTTTGTTTTACTCTACTAATGCGGCAGTCAAAATGTAGACCTCTTCGGCTCCTGATTTTTTCAGTACTTTTGCGCATTCGTTAGCGGTAGCCCCCGTTGTAAACATGTCGTCTATAAGGATTACCCGTTTATTTTTTAGATCTGCGTTTTTTGTGACCGCGAATATTCCTTGTACGTTTTTCTCTTTCTCATTTCTGTCTCCGATTGAGGCTTGCGGGCGGTTATTGATAATTTTTTCAAGAGTTGTATCTACCGGAATCCCTGTTTTTTCGGATATATTTCCGGCTAATAATTCACTCTGGTTAAATCCTCTTTCCCGCCTGCGTGCTCTATGGAGAGGAACCGGAATCAGCAAATCGCTTCCGGAAAGCTCCGGTACGTTTGTAACGGTTTCTACCATCTCCTCACCAAATCTCTTGTGAAGAAAAGGATAATATGCGAATTTGAACCGATGAATAAGCTCCCTTACTACTTCGCCGTATTCCGATTTTCCAAATATAAAACGGTTTGCGACAAAAGGAAAATGCTTCTTTTTTGTAAGGTATCTGTCACCCGAATGAAGCGTATGAAGTTTGTTTCTCGGAAGCCGTGACCAGCAGTCTTCACAGATCATTACGTTTTTTTCAGACACGCGGACTTCGCAGCGAAGGCAAACATTGGGATAGACAAAATCCATCACTGCATCCCAATAATGTTTTACATGGTCTGAAATATTAATCATGAATGGCAGGAAAAAGCTGAAATAATGTCAACAAAAAAACTAATCAAAATATGGGTGATTAGCAAGATAAACTGCACACATCGCACAGAAAAAGGCTTTTGTGGGTGTGAATGAATACTATTTTGGAACGGGCAGGTTTATAAAATCCAAATAATAAATACCTCCATTTCTCAGTCCTCCTTCGGACCCGGCAAAGATCCGGTCATTCGAATGAATCGCAAGCGTTTTTAAGAATGATCCATCAGCCATACCGATATGAGTCCATGTATCGCCATTATCTCTGGACAAAAAAACACCTCCTCCTGTTGCAGCAACAAATATCAAACCGGTGCTGTTTATTGCAATGTCTGAGATACTCATCCTATCAAATCCCAGTTGTTTATAAAACTTTCCGTCAGTGGTTGTATAGGACAATGAATCCTCCATACCTATTTCGGTCCAGGATAATCCGTTGTCGGTTGAACGAATAGCACCATAGGCTCTTCCTGCAAACAGATGGTCTTGATCGTTTACCGCTATTGATAAGGTAGGTTTTCCATCTGAATACAGCTCTTTCCAGGTATCACCATTATCCTGCGACTGAAAAACAAATCTGCCCGCAGCAGCAAATAATTCGTCTTTGGAGTTGAAAATAATATCCCTTATGGCGAATATTTCCGATAACCCCTTATACTCCCAGGTTTTTCCGTCGTCATTGGAACGGAAAATGCCCTCGGTGTCTGTTCCCAAAAACACATCATCACTTGCATTGATCGAAACAGTTTTTGGTAAAAAATCGACTGAGGATTGACGTATCCAGGTTACACCGTTATCTTTTGATATATACAAACCGAAATTGTTTCCTCCGACTCCGGCAAATATAGCGCCCTTTGAGTTTATGGCTATAGAATAAATAAAATGCTAAGGTATACCAAGTTAA
>JADFON010000085.1 GCA_022562855.1 Candidatus Zhuqueibacterota bacterium
TATACCTCCAATTTTTATTTTTTAATTCTTTCATTTCTTTATTCCATGGTTTATGATTTTTTTTAAATACCATTATCTCCTTTCTCCCCAAGTTAAACTACTAATCACATTTGCATTTGCATTAGAAGATCTAGCAGCCACAGTCAATTTATCACTTGAATTACCAGAAGCATTTAAACTTAAACTTATTGATTCTGGATTAGATAATGATGTAATAGTTTCAGTCATTTGACCATCTTTTCCAACAGTGAAAGAAAGTAAAGGTATTCCTCCACCAAATGTTCTTGATCCTATAATTATTTCTGCAGAACTATTAATTGGATCTACTGCACTAAATGTTCCTGAAATATTTGAATTAAGTAATATTCTAAAAGTTGATTGTTTTAATTCAGATGCTGCTGAGATAATTTGAGGAAGTAATTGACTTCTATTTACTATTCCGTTAAATGTTCCACTCAATTTAATTGAATATAAGTGTTCTTCAGTTGTAGTTATTCCTTGTTCTACTAATAATCCTCCAGTAAAAACAGTCATTTCAGGAGATTCTCCACCGAGCACACTCACACTAGAGCAAATAGCTTTATAAGTTGATTGTTCAGAACCATCATCAACAACTTCTTGTTCATATCTTAATGGTAAATTAGCTGTTTTCATGTATGGACCAGAAAAAGTATTTGAATTCTCCATAACATGTAATGTCTTTTTTCCTATATCAATTTCATCCACATCAACTGAGAATGAAACTCTCCCTGCTGATAACCATTGAAATTCTATTCCATAAATATTATTTTTAGTAACATCTAAATTAAATCTAGAAACACCACTTCCATTTAGAGTATCTTTATTCCAATTTGATTGTTCAATTCGATTGTTCACTACAGTACCATCTGTAGAGGTTCTTCTTACTACTGCTAACGCATTTCCACTTAATTCAAAAAATAATCCATCATCTTTATCAAAATAACCCCATCTCCTTATAGTTCCATTCATAATACTACCAACTGCACCAGTCATAACAATACTCAAACTTCTACCAGCTTGATAAATATTGTGTTTTCTCTGAGAAAAAATTACACTATCACCACTTGCAGAACCACATACAAGATTTACTGCAGATTCATTTGTTAGATGTACAGTTTCAGCACTTCCAAGAGCTATAGTATCCCAAAAAAACGGTTTTTTATCATATCTAATAATATTATCAGAGATAGCAAAAGGATGTGCCGTTTTTGTTCTACCAAAAACATCTGACTGAGTTAAAACTTTTAATTCTCCTTCTGCTGTCGCTTTAACTTGATTTGTCCAACCACTTCCTACTATTATTACTTGGTGAGCCATGTTTTTATTAATCTAAATGAATTTAAATATATTTCCAGTTTGATATATTGATTTTCCCAGACTGTTATATGCTTACTGGTTTTTTGTCCGGCTACTCACAGGTAACCTTTTTCCCGAAGAATCTACCGGCATTACATCTTGTTTTATGTGTATTACTTTATCTACGTGTTGACACTTTTACATGTTTGAGGTTTTTAATGTACAAGGGATAGGCAAGCCTATCCCTTGAGAATCGCTTGCATAATTGTTGGCACTTTTGTACTGTTTTGTTACCACACAAAACATATGGAGGTGCCTATGACAAGCAATACTCAAATGTACGTTGACAGACTGCATATAATCAAGTATTATTTACGTCATCGAATCAGTGTAACGGCGTTATGCAAACGGTTCAATCGTTCTCGAACGTGGTTCTATAAATGGAAACATCGGTATGATGCATATGGAGCCATCGGTTTAATGAACATCTCTCGCGGCGCTCCGGCACAACCGAATCAGACGCCAATGGATGTTGAGACTAAGATACTCGAATTCATCGAAGCCTTTCCTTCATACGGTCAGGTACGTATAGCAAACGAGCTTAACCGTAAGCAGGTCGTTGTAACATCTTCAGCAATCTATAACGTGTTGAGACGAAACAACTTAAACACCCGTAAGATGAGGCTCGAACATATCAGGATCAAAAGTGGTATCGTTACAACACCCTCCGATCTTGAACGTGCAAAAAACAGAGCAAAAACGCAGTCGCTGGATACCCGTTATCCCGGTCATATCATCGGCATGGACGTCTTTTACGTCGGCACGCTCAAGGGTGTTGGGCGTATCTTTCAGATCACTGCCATTGACACCTACTCTTCGTATGCCTGGGCAAAGCTCTATACGGACAAATCAGCGCTCTCTGCTTGTGACTTTATGATTCATGTGCATAACAACAGCCAGGATATTCCAATTGAGTCAGTCTTGACCGATAACGGTCTTGAATTCACTACACATCATGCGTCAAAGAACCACAGTTTCGAACGGCTGCTGAGTGAACTCAACGTCAGACACCGGCTAACGAAAGTACGCCACCCGTGGACAAACGGCGCATGTGAACGGCTCAACCGAACCATACTCGAAGAGTTCTATCAACTTGCATTCAGAACAAAAATCTATGAAACGCATGAGCAACTCAACGATGACTTAGAAAAGTACTTGAAGATATACAATTACCAAAGAACACATCAAGGCAAAAGAACAAATGGTAGAGTGCCCGCTGAACTCTATCTCTTACATAAAAAATCAGCCTAAACTGTAAACACCTTGACAAAGCAGTACAAATAATTACATTTATCTCAATTTAAATAAGCCATAATATACCCAGGATTAATTGAAAAGCAAACTAATATTGACCAATTTTATGCATTGCATTTAATTTGAATAATCTCTACATTGTCACGCAGATTTTAACTTTGTTTTCTTCTTCAACGAAATTTTACTTTTTTGCCTTTCGTGAAAGATTCTACTCAAGAAATAGACAAAATACTTGACACAATCCGTGAATACCGGCGGTTTGTCCTTACCTCCCACATTAATCCGGATGGAGACGGTTTAGGTTCAGAACTTGCATTGTACCACTTTTTGAATAATCAACAAAAAGAGGTAATGGTATTGAATGATTCCCCGGTTCCTGCAACCTACCGTTTTATGGATTTGGAAGAAAATATTTTCAAAAGATATGGGAGCGAATACAAGGAAGATATTATCAAAGCCGATGTGATTTTTATATTGGATATTGCGGAGTTGAGCCGGCTTGGAGCGCTGAGGGGTGCGATTGAGGAGAGTCCGGCAAAAAGGATTTGCATTGACCATCACGTTTCGAATAACTTTCCGGGCGATATTCTATATGCGGACGAGGCGGCGGCAGCTACTGGAGAAATGATAAAAAAACTGATTGACCGGAGCGATGAGAAACTAACTGTTGAGATGGCTGAGGCTCTTTACATTGCTCTTTTGTCGGACACCGGGTGTTTTAGATTTTCCAATACCAATGCGCGCGCGCATCAGTTAGGATCGGATCTTTTGAAGGCGGGTGCAAATCATCAGAGGATCTTTCACTATCTGTATGAAAATAATTCCTGGGAGAAAACAAGATTATATTCTCAAGCGCTGTCGACGTTAAAACAGGAAGCGGATGGAAAGATTGCGACAATGATAATAACCCGGGATATGCTCAAACAATCCGGAGCTGCATATGAAGACATCGAAGGGTTTTCCGATTTTGCGCGGAACATAAAAGGTGTATTACTTTCGATATTATTTGTTGAATTGAAGAATACGAATATAAAAATCAGTTTTCGTTCCGGGAGTGATGTACTGGTAAATAAGCTTGCAGGAGAACTCGGAGGAGGAGGTCATAAAAATGCCTCAGCGTCGGTTATTAAAGATCTATCTCTGGATGAAACGATAAGAAAAGTCCTGAATATCGCAATTACTTATGTAAAAGTAAGTAACTTTAATCAATTATAATTCTTTGCAAAGTATAAATTTGAAGGTGTGGAATGGAAGATTTAATAAAAGATCTGCTTGTTAAAATTGGCGAAGATCCAGACAGGGAAGGTTTGCAGAGAACTCCGAAAAGAGTTTCAGAAGCGTTCGAGTTTTTAACAAAGGGTTATAGTGAAAATCTCGAAAGCCTGGTGAACAATGCTATTTTCAAGGAAAATTATGACGAAATGGTTCTTGTCAAAAACATAGATATTTTCAGCATGTGTGAGCATCATTTATTGCCGTTCGTCGGCGTTTGTCACGTTGGATATATTCCAGATGGGAAAATTATCGGACTTAGTAAAATACCGAGAATTGTTGAAATGTTTTCGAGGCGGTTGCAGGTACAGGAGCGATTGACAGATCAGATAGCGGAATCGATCGACAGTGTTTTAAAACCGAAAGGAATCGGGGTGGTAATAAACGCACGACATCTCTGTATGATGATGAGAGGTATTGAAAAGCAAAACACGGTTGTAACCACAAGCAGTATGTTGGGTTCATTCAAGAAAAATCAAAGAACCCGTTCGGAATTCCTTAGTTTAATAAACCAGGTAAATACAACTTTTTGAGAATATTCAAATATTGTATTTACATAATCTTGCAGTAATTTTCCGGATTTTTTCGAAAGAGCGTCGGAAAATTAAAAAAAATCTTGTAAAAGTCTATTGATATGATTATTTTCGTTCAATTATCATAAATTTTCTTGTTTTAAGTTGTTATTAATTATTGTGATAATTGCACAATATATTGATTATTTGGAAGTTAGTAATAAACAGTTGCTGCATTTATTATTTAGCATAAATCTGGTTACGTGCAAATATTAATTCAGGAGTGAAAGTCATGGGAAAAGTTATTTTCTCCGTTAGTTACGAAATTATTCCTGAGAAAAGGGATAATTATTTGGTGCTCATGAAGAAGATTAAGGAACAGATAAAGAGTTCCGAAAATCAGGATTATACTTTGTACGAAGACGCCGAGCGTCCTAATCTTATGACAGAGGTATATTTTCTTCAGAATAAGGGTGATTCGACTGACAAAAAAAAGATTCAGGATGAGCAAACCGAATCCCTGTTGGGTCAAATCGAGCAATTTGTCGTTAACCAGGAGCAGGTCGCCATCAGGACCTTCAAAGAAATTATTTAATTCCTTTGCTTACCAATGGAACTTTCAACGCAGTATGTTGTCGTTTTTACTCCCCTTACCTCTTATCGAAGCTTTCTCGGTTAACCGGTTTATCTCAACTGTTTATGAGGCTGTTGACTTAATATGAAACCGCCTGAGAAAATTCTTCGCAAACTCGAAAAACTCTGCACGCAAATCCGCTACCACGACTATCTTTACTATGTGAAAAACGAACCCGCGATAAGCGATTATGATTATGATTTGCATATGAACGAATTGCTGGAAATTGAAAAGCAGTATCCGGGGCTTATAACATCCGATTCACCTTCACAGCGAGTGGGCGGGGAAATTACAAAAAGTTTTAAACCGGTCATGCATGACCATGTGATGTTGAGCCTTGCGAATACTTATGACCGTGAGGAACTTGTTGATTTTGACAGGAGAGTACATTCCTTGGTTCCCGGCGAGGATGTTAAATATGTTGCGGAACTGAAAATAGACGGTGTCGCAATCAGTCTTCGGTATCGGGACAACAAGTTTGTTCTTGGCGCTACGAGGGGTGATGGTGTACGGGGAGACGAAATCACCACAAATCTAAGAACAATCAGGGCAATACCGCTTGTAACGCGAAAAGTATCGGGCGCACCGGGAGACTTTGAGGTTCGAGGGGAAGTATTCATGGAAACAAAAGACTTTGAAGAATTGAACCGGAGACAAGAAACCGCAGGAAAAAAAATATTTGTAAATCCACGAAATTCCACGGCAGGTACATTGAAATCTCAGGACTCTAAGATCGTTGCCCAGAGACCGTTGACGATGTTTGCCTATTCTTTGATTTTACCCGCCGAATCTGAAGGATCGATTTCGACTCAATGGGATTCACTGCAACTTCTCGAGGAGCTTGGTTTCAGAATGAACCCGATTAGACTGCTGTGCGATACTATTGGTGATGTTATTGATTTCTGGGAAAAATGGGCGCATGACCGGGAAAAATTACCGTACGAAATCGACGGAATTGTCGTAAAAGTAAATTCTCTTGACCAGCAAACCAGGATGGGTTCCACGGCGAAAACCCCGCGATGGGCAGTCGCTTTCAAATTCTCTGCAAAGCAGGCGGAAACAGTCCTGAATGAAGTGTCATGGCAGGTCGGAAGGACTGGGGCGGTAACTCCGGTTGCAGAGCTAACGCCTGTATTTGTGGCTGGAACCACAGTCAGCCGGGCTACTTTGCATAACGTAGATGAAATCATCAGGAAAGATCTGCATACAGGCGATACGGTGATTATTGAAAAGGGCGGAGACATAATACCGAAGATTGTTGAGGTTGTTCTTGAAAAGCGCCCAAAAAAAGCTCCGAAGGTCATACCCCCTGCACATTGCCCGGTCTGCAGTGAACCCCTGGAAAAATCGGATGAGGAAGTTGCACTTCGCTGCGTCAATATCTTGTGCAAAGCACAGATAGCGAGAAGAATCGAACACTTCGCCTCGCGAGGAGCGATGAATATAGAAGGATTGGGTGAAGCGGTCGTTGACCAGTTTATCGAAGTAAAAATGGTCTCGGACCCGGGCGACCTGTATTCTCTTAAGAAAGAGGAAATCGCCTCACTCGAGAGGCTGGGTGAAAAAAGCGCACAGAATCTCATTGACTCTATAGAAAAAAGCAAAAGCAATTCGTTAGAAAGGATAATATTCGCACTCGGTATCCGGTTTGTTGGAATTAATACGGCACGGCTTTTGGCGGGTCATTTCAATTCGGTTGATTCATTGCTCGATATATCTTCGGAAGATGCGGACATCATCGATGGCATTGGTGAAAAGACCGTGGAAAGCATTATAAAGTTCGGAAAATCACCTGAAGCAAGATCAATTATTGAAAAATTACAAAATGCCGGGGTGAACCTTGCACAGGATAAACGAGAAATCAAAACGACGCAAAAATCCGCAATTTCAGGTAAATCGTTTGTTCTGACGGGGAAACTGGAACGATTTACACGTGAGGAAGCAGGTGCAATAATACGAAAACACGGGGGAAAGGTTGTCGCAAGTGTCAGCAAAAAGACCGATTACCTGCTTGCCGGTGAAGATCCCGGTTCAAAATTAAAAAAAGCGAAAGACCTGTCGGTCACCGTCATATCAGAAGAGGAATTTGTGAAATTACTAAAATCCGCTACCGAATAAAATCCGATCAAAATCTGCACATTCCGGAGAAACCCTGTAGGGGGCAGGCTAATACATATTTATTAATTCTGTATGGTATTTATGTGGTAAGTCCTTAATGTGTACCTTTTTATCAGTG
>JADFON010000086.1 GCA_022562855.1 Candidatus Zhuqueibacterota bacterium
CTTTGTTGTCTTTGGAATCTCAATTATTTATAAAATTCCTTTGCGATAATGTTGTGATTTCAATGTTTATATAAATATATTTTCTAGACTTGTTAAATATTTGAATGTAACAAAATGTATATTCGGCTATGTGATGAATAATTTGATACTTAAATTCTTTATTTTATTCATTAGAGAAGCAATTGACGAATTAATATTTTGTGAGTATAAATTTTTTCGTTAATTTGAAAAAAATCAAAAGTATTCTTGTATTTATAATTACATAAGCAATTTATTAGCGATATGAAAAAGTTTTTTAAAAAATATACGGGAAATTGGTCTGCAAAGGAAGCCCGGCATCTTTTGAACCGCGCAGGTTTCGGCGGGACGTCAAGATTCGATGCAGATTCCGAAGCTGTGCTTGGAAGAAGATTCCAAAAACTTCGTTTAATTTAGGCAAAAGTTTTGTAAATTACAGATCAACCTGAAATACACCTGATTTCTCTATTTCGATTCAAAATTAACGTTTGAAAATAAAGATGAACCGTTTTCAACCGGATAAATCCGGCAGCATTCCCCATTCCGGTCATAACCTTAATCCTGTCGAAGGACCATCGGTATGGTACGGTCCTGAAATGGCTCAAAAGGATAATTGGATTTACCGCCTTTCAGAAAATGAAATTGCCGAAATAGACCATGCGATTCACAAAGTACGACGCAGAAACTTACCGATGAAGGACATCCGGAAAGAGGATTTTTTCCTGCCAAAACTTGGACCGGAACTTTTATCGATCCGGAACGAAATTATCGAAGGACGAGGATTTATAGTTATCCGTGGGTTTCCGGTAGAAGATTATACACTTGAGGACGCCGCTACAGGCTATTGGGGAATCGGGACGTATTTCGGTAAGGCGATATCGCAAAATTCAAAAGGTCATCTTCTCGGACATGTCAGAGACATCGGGAACGACCCAAAAAATCCTCTCCATCGTATATACACCACTCGTGAAAAACAGCGGTATCACACGGATTCCAGTGACATAGTGGGACTTCTCTGCTTAAAACCGGCAAAATCGGGAGGTAAGAGTACAATATCAAGTTCCGATACGGTCTACAACGAAATGCTTAAAACGCGTCCCGACCTGGTTGATACATTGTCGGACACGTTTTATTTTGACTGGAAAGGTGAAGAACCTCCGGGAAGCAAGTCCTATTTTAGCGCCCGGATATTTAATAATTATGACGGTTTTCTAAGCACAACCTATGACAGGAATTTCATAACATCTGCACAACGGTTTAAGGAATTGCCAAGTTTGAAGCCGATTCAAATAGAAGCTATCGATATGCTGGAAGACCTCGCAAACAGCGATAATATCAGGTTGGATATTGAATTCAAACCGGGCGATATGCAGTTTATCCACAATCACCAGGTACTGCATGCGCGTACCGCTTATGAGGATTTTGCAGAACCGGACTTGAAACGCCACCTTTTGAGGCTCTGGTTAACTGCTCCAAACAGAAGACCGCTTCCACCTGAAATCGAACTCCGATATAACGGAATTAAGTCTGCCGGTGGAAATTATCATGCATCTCTCGACCCCAATGCATAGCTATTATTTTCTGATAATATTGGTAATCCCAATGGGTGGCTCCAGCAGTTGACCGGTGCGTCCTCCATACGGCTTATACTGGATTTCCCTGACAACGTCCATCCCCGACAGCACCATCCCGAAAGCGGCAAACCCCTGACCGTCCGCATTTCGCGCCCCGCCAAAATCGAGGGAAGGCTGATCGTTAATACATATAAAAAAACTTGCCGTGGCAGTATCGGGTCCGCCCCGCGCCATCGAAATGACCCCATCTTTGTGCAATAGTCCCGTCACATTCGTTCTTTCAAGAGGAATCGCATCGAAGTTTACTTCTGAACCGGGGTTTTTGTCTCCCTGTATAACCTCAATTTTGACATCGTTATTCGGCTGGTTTTCCATTGTCACAGTTCTATGGAATCTGCCGCTTTCATACGCCCCGGCATCAACATAGGCGAGAAAATTCGCTACCGTTACCGGAGCCTTATCCGGGTATAATTCAACCTCAATATCTCCGACTTCAGTTTGAATTACAATCACCGGGTTATCTGTCCGAGTCACGGCTGACGGATTACAGCTAATCGAGAAAATAAGCGCTGCAAGAACTATGAATAAGCGGGTTTTCATTGATTTTCTCCCTGTTTCCTGTAAAGAAGTCATAACATAATCTTTCAATTCTTGTTTAAACCGGATTTTCCCTTAATATACAATAATCACCGTTTTTACCAAATAAAAAAATACCGTACTGCCATCAGCCCGGTATTTAAGAAATATTTTTGTAGCAATTGAATTATTGCTTTTCGAGCATTTCCAGTATTTTCTGTTCTAATTCCTCTGAATTGAACCGTTCTTCCACAAAAAATTGGCTTTTACCGTTCCGGTCAAAAAGCCATGTAGCCGGGAGCGCCCCGTACCAGTTCTCATCAATTCCTACAATAAAATAGTGACCGTCCTGGTTAAAATCTATCAAATAATTGGTAAAATCGGCTTTTTGCGCTATTAGAAATGAGTCTGCAAGGGCGGGGACAAAATCATGTGAAACGGTAATTACATCAAGACCCTGGTCTTTAAACTTATTGTATAATTTAACGATATCAGGAAATTCTTCAACACACGGTGCGCACCATGTTGCCCACATGTTCAACAGAACAACCTTACCCTTTTTGTCTGCAAGAGCGTCCAGCACCGTTTGTGAATCAGCTTCGCCTATCAAATACTCAAAAGATTTATCTTCAATTCCACTATCTATACGAGCAGAATTATCGCTTTCACTGCACGAAATTGCGCACAGAAATGCACTTATAAATACTAATAAATTTTGACGTAGATTTACCAATTTTGCCTTATGTGGAGGTATGACCAATTTTCAATTGCCACCCTTACCATGCCATTTTTTGTACTCGTCGTGGTTCCGGTCGTACTGTGAAAGACGCTTGATAGAACATCCGATCGACCTCATATCTGTTTTTGTCAATTCCTTTCCATCAAGAAACTCATTCAGCGCAATCATGAGCGTATTTTCTGTCGGTTCTCTGCTTGAACCTCGAGCGGGAAATCGTTCTGACCCAAGCCAGCCATGAGCGTTATCGATCCTGCCTCTGTAACGAAGAACCATTTCCGTGTCGATCAACATTGCAGTCGGGGTCGCTCTTGACCTGAATTTGTCTGTGTATACGGCGTTCCAGTCACGCAAAACCGGAAAATTGAAACCTGCCTCTTCCGCAGCTTTTTGAACCGCTGCATTAGGTCCGTCGTAATAGACCGAATTGGGATTGATTCCAAGAAATTTTATGTTATTTTCCGCGCAGAATCGTGCAACTTCTATCATCCGGTCATTACAGTTGTTGCTTATCGGACAGTTCCACGATACCCACATCAAAAGGACGCCATTACTTCCTTCTCTCTCGATTTCAGTATACAGGGTGTACGGTTTACCGTCAACGCTCATCAAGGTGAAATTATCTACCTTATCACCGATTTCATACCCCGGATCCCTGGAAGTTTGGTTCTGGGCATAAATTACAAACGGCAATGTCAAAAGAATAATCGTAATTAATGCAACGGATTTTTTCATCTTATCCCTCCCCCGTTAAAATTTAGTTGATTGTTCAAATATAAGTTGAAGTTCATTCAACAACGAATACAATAGTAACCATTATAAATTCAAATCTATCACATAAACAAAGCAAATGTAAAAACATTTACATTTCTAACGACCGAGTTGTAAAATCTCGATGCGGACGCCGTCAGGACCTTCAAGGTATGATATTTTCAGTGTTCCCCGAAGTGTATACGGTTCTTCCGTGAAAGTGACGCCTTGTTCTTTGATTTTTTCTGCAGTTGCGTCGAGGTCGGTAACACTGAATCCGATGTGATCGATCGACCTGCCTTCGGTAGGCGCTATTTGGGTCATACGCGCCTGGCTGCGAAAAAACAACTTTGCCGCTCCATAATCCAGTGCAGGAATACTTCCAAGGTAGCTTATCGATCTTCCGCCAAATACATCTTTATACCAGTCCCGTGTTGTCCCGGGATTTGCCGTATAGATGTGCACGTGGTGAAAACCGAGGTGCTCCGCATCCTGCATAACTTCGATTTTTGTGCCCCATGGGTCCTCGATGTAGGCGTATTTTACCGACCCTATCGACCGAGGTTGAGAGAGAATTTTTATACCGGCTTCCTCGAACTCTTTCATCTTTGCATCCAGATCTCTAAAAGACCAGCCGATATGGTCGATTGAGCTGCCTGAACTCCCTTTGAATTCACCTTCCGCACGAAAAAAATTGATCGAGGTTTCGCCAAATCGTGCGGATGTTCTTCTCGCCTCGCCTTCCATATATTTCGAATACCACTCGGCGCCTTCTGCAGGATCCGGAACGCGGAGGTGGACGTGATGCCAAACGGGATCGTCAACCGGTAATGTTGACGCTAAAAACAGCATGAGGAATCCTGAAATAACCAAGAGAAAATGTTTTGTTTTCATTTTAAATATCCTCTCTAAAAGTTGTTCTTATTCTGACATGTCCTGCATAATTTTAAGAGCTTCTTCGTATCTCTCCTCTGGAACAAGCAGGTGTGTATTGTCGCCGAGAACATTTGTCCCCTTTCCGACAAACGGCGACAGGTCGGCAGGTTTTAATATGCAGGGAATATCCTCATTTTCGAGCACTTCTTTGAGCATTTCAGTATATATTATTCCGGTGTCTGTCCGGAGTTTTTTCCACTTAATTTCTTCGAGAGGTTCATCATCATCGGTCTCGATACTTTCAATTAAAGCGGCGCCGCAATCGGGACACTTTTTGACTCCCTCAACATACTCATATTTGCATTCCGGACAAACGGGCATTTTTTCATCCTTTTCTGAATTTTAAAATTGTATTTGTAAAAACTACCGAATTACAGCCATAGACACTTTGATATTTTACAAACTCATTCCTTATTAAAAGATATATGATTACGATTATTTTTCAATTTACCGGACAACTAAATTATACAGCTCTTCGCTTATCCGCCTTCATTCATCCGCCTAATGCCCGATTTTCTTGATATCACTTCGTATATCACGCATGGATTTTTTTATTTCCCGGTCATAGACGGAAATTATGTCGTTACCGTTGAGAACCGCAAGAACTTTTTTTGAATTGTCCGCATCTACGACGATAAGATCCCGGATGTCAATTTCGTGCTGTTTTCTGACTGCTGTAAATAGTGAATCACGATTAGTGATTGTTATCGGCTCCTGCAGAAAATCCTGCGCCACAAGGAGAGGTGCGAGTTGTTTTTCCCGGTAGGTTATCCGCACATCACGCGCATCGATCATGCCAATCAGTTCATCGTCTTCGTTAAGAACCGGGAATACCTGCGAAACCGATGTTGCAAGAAGATCGAGCAGTTCCATCAATGTCGTGTTTTGACGGACTATCGGCAGAGGCGTTTCCGGATTTCGATTTATGGCATCTTTGACCTTGAGCTGACGAAGAATTTCCTCCATAAAATTGCCAAGATGAGCAGGGGAATCGAGCCTTGTGGGGATCTGTTTTTCATAGAGCGTTGTCTTCCTGTTAACAAAAAATGCTATTGCGTTCACCCACATCGCCGGAACAAGCAGAAGATAGTTTCCTGTCATTTCACTTACCATAATCACCATAGAAATCGGCGTTTTTGCCGCCGCAGAAAAGAAACCCGCCATCCCGACAATCACAAACGCTCCGGGGGCGACGTGGAACTGGTCAAAGTATAGAAGAAACGCCCATCCGACAGCGCCCCCAAGCGCACCCCCGATAACGACCGAAGGACCAAACACTCCTCCCGAACCGCCTGACCCGATCGAAAACGACGTGGTAAACATTTTTGCAACTGCTATAAAAAGGAGTATTTGCAGGGTCATGGGTCCATCCGGAATATCGAGCCCCTGCTGGATAATACCGTAACCGGTGCCTACAGCGCCAAGTCTTATTTCTTCGGGCAGAAAAAAGGCAATAATCCCGACCAGCATCCCACCATACATCGGTTTCAAATGAGGCGGACCGGGCAGTTTTGCGAACCAGTCCCGGATAAAATAGAATAGCTTTATAAACAGCTTTGCAGCAAATGCAACAATGATTGCAAGAACCGTATAAGGGATGAGTTCAAGTGGGTTGGTAAAACGGAAAGCGGGTGTTTCGAAGAGTGAATTCCAGCCGAACTGTGTATTAAAGACACCATAAGCTATCGACGATGCTATTGCTGTCGGGACCAATACTTCATATTCAAATTCGGTTTCACGGTATAATACTTCACTTGCAAAGAGGGCGCCGGCAAGCGGGGCATGAAATATTGCACCAATACCGGCTCCCATACCGGACACCATCAGGATACGCCGGTCAGTTGGCGACAGACCGAGCCACTGCCCGAGTAAAGAACCGAATCCCGCACCAATCTGCGCTATCGGTCCTTCGCGTCCTCCCGATCCTCCCGAACCGATAGTTAACGCAGAGGAAATGATCTTTACGAAAGGTACTCTTCCCCTGATAAGCCCCTGTTTCCGGTGGAATGTGTCTATGGCGGCGTCAGTACCGTGCCCCTCTGCCTCCGGCGCGAGCCAAAAGACGATCAGACCGCTTAACAGACCTCCAAGAGCCGGAATGACCAAAAAGAGGTATGGTTTGAAAACTGTATCGGTTTCGCCGAGAAGAGACGATTCTCCAGCAGGTCCCATGGGACGATATCCCATCAGGAAATCCATAAAGAAATACTGACTCGCATTCAAAAGCCAGTAAAAAAGAATAGCGCCGAGACCTGCAACTAACCCCACTAATCCCGCAAGCCCCAAAAGCTTGCTCAGGGGACCTGCCCCCTTAAACGGGGCGCTTAATAAAAAGCGTTTGAGTTTCATTTTCGAGGAGACCGCTTTCAGGTCAGTTTTGAAGATACGGACACACTTAAATCAAAACATCAATGTAAGAAATATTTGATTTAATCACCAGCGTAATCGGGGAGTATATTTTAAAAATAAAAAAATTTAAAGAAACTTCTTTGCGTTCCAAGCGTGTTATATATAATTAAAAACATTGAACCGCGGCGGCGAAATACCTACATTTGAATTTCTATCGACCTTTATTTGTACGTTATTTAAATATTGAAAATAACCGGTAATCAGGGAATAATTATAAATTAAGATGGTACTATATTCAGAACACATAGAAATCCTGGTTTTTGGAATGC
>JADFON010000087.1 GCA_022562855.1 Candidatus Zhuqueibacterota bacterium
AAGTTATGGTTGAAATAACAGATTGTAAGTTTATAATTAAAAACATCTACAGCCATATTCAACAAATGCAATAATACTGAAGAATCCACACCTCCCGAATATGAAACTATAACAGAATCGTCCCTTTTGATAAGCGAATGTTCATTAATGAAATCTACAAAGTTTGACTCAAAAGATTTTGAATCAATCAATTTTCCCGTTGTCTTTTTTCGAATCATTTTGACTATGACCGGTTATGGTATTGCTTCCTCAAAAGTATTACAATATACAAATAAACTCACATTAAATCAACCACCGGTATGGGGCTCTTTTGCTACATGTTTCAAAAAATTATTGATTGTATCTAGTTTTAAATTAAGAAAGATGTAATTTCCACAAAATGAGGACATATCTTCACTTTCTTGTAATTTATTCAATAGTCATTCTGGATTTTAAGCAACTGATTATAGGGAGAGCGTTGCAATAAGCTCCTTCTCTTCCAAAAGGTCTTCAATAGCGTCATGGGTTATATTGACACTTTTTAATAATTTGTGCCCGGATTACTCAGTCTTGTTTCCAAAAATATATTGATATTAGTCGTTACCGCAAATTTGTTCGCATGGCCCGTTGCATACGTGGTAATGAACAACTGGCTTCAAGGATTTGCTTTCAGGGTGGATATTAGTTTGAATGTATTTATAATCTCAGGATTATCTGCCTTTTTTATTGCAGCAGTAACAATCAGTTTTCAAACCATAAAAGCGGCTACAAAGAATCCTGTTGAAACACTGAGATACGAGTAGATAATCAACGTATCGATTTGGATGCGAACTGCTATTAAAAGTAACGGATACATTGTCATTTAACGAGCATAACGGGGTCTCATATACAAACTTATAGCGACGCCCCATTCAAGTACTTGTGTACAGGACCGTCAACATCGGGAACCAAAGCATTGCATGAAAAACAAAGTATATTTTCGTTTGTTTCGCTCAAGCCGGGTTTCTCGGTCAATATCTTGTTCATAAATTTCCTTATCTCAAGCAGAAACACAAATAGATTACGGATTAATTAAATCTATTTTTGCCCTTCAAGTGTTTTTAGGATTTTTTCTTATTGATCTTATCTTGAATAAGTAACGTATGAATTAAAAGGATAAGAATTAGAAGAGAAAAACCAATATATCTATAAGAATCAGCTTTTTCAAATGATTTAAATTCTCTATTTGCACTTTCAGAAAAATATGTTAAATTTTATATGCAAATCTTGTAACTATCAGAAATAATCGAAGGAATAATAGCTTTTATGGGTTCAAAACGGCAATTACTCGTAGTATTATCCGGAGTATTACTGGTTATAATTCTTGGGAGTATAGGCTACAAACTTGTCGCCGAAGCGGGAATGTCCTGGATAGATTCTTTTTATCACACGCTGCTCACAATCACATCAATCGGCTACACAGATACCGGATACGGCAATACTCCCGTTCAAAAAATATTCGGCGTTATCTTTATGGCAATGAGCCTGATTTCGCTTTCAATAACCGGCGCCGCTTTTGTCGCATTTTTTACAGAAACTAAAATCCACAAAAAAGTATGGGAAATCATGATGGCACGAAAAATGAAATACAAGAGAAGTCATATGGTCTTAATCGGGGTAAACAAGGTTGCCCCGTACATAATAACAGAGTTTCTCAGGACAAAAACACCTTTCTGTGTCATTTCTCAGGACGAGGAGGTTATCGCTAATTTGATCAAAGAGCATAAAGATTTGATTATATTTCATCATCCGAGTAAGCATTTTACTGAGAAGATATTTGAACAAGTCCAGCTCAAAAATGCAGATAAGGTGATTCTCGATCTCGGTAACGATGAAATAAATTATATCACTTCTGATTTGGTTAGAGAATATAATCCGGACATAAAACTGCTTGCCGTGGGGGACGATATGACGTATATGCCGGTCATGTCAAAAAGAATGAACCACGTTGTCAATCCGCATAATATGTGTGCGATGCGTCTCGCTTCCCTCGCAAAGCGTCCTGCTGTCGTCAATCACCTTGACAGGATGCTTTATAAAAAAGACGGTGTATATCGTATAGAAGAAGTCGAGGTAACCAAGAAATCTACGATGGTAAATATGACGCTTCAAGAGCTTGATCTGCCTCATAATCTCAAGCTTTGTGTAGTAGAACTTATGTCGCCTGTCGACGATCACTTTGAATCTAATTTTCTACCCCTGCCGGAGGACACTATCGAACAAGGGATGAAATTGTGTGTTCAGGGTGAAGTGGAAAATATCGAACTATTACGCGACGTAGCTGATGGGACCAAGTCATGGCGCGAAATCAATAAAGGCGCATCGTCTTCCGTATGATTTCGTAAAAATCCCGTTCATGTAATGCCTATAAACAATTGGAGATTTAGGTCTTTTCTCTATAAATATTAAATGAACAAAATGACAATATCAACGCTGTCAATATACACTTAGCACAAGAGGTGTTAACTTGACATGACACTACATGGGCGCTTTAAACTTCAGTTTAAATATATAAAGGAACAATCCAGGAGTAAAGCAGTTCTAAAATTAGTAAATATAGTCTTTGTTTCATTTCAAAGCAGTCCCAATCCGGTCTTTTTCTCATGGATTTTTCGAAAAGATGGATTTTTGCCTCCCTGGTATTTCACGCAATTTTAATCGTTGCTTTGAGATTCACTTATTTAACCATACCGCCCGCAGAATATATACCCCGTTTATCAATTGAAATAATTGACTCCCCCGAAGAAATAATCGAGAAACCTTCCCCTGCTGTCTCGGAAGATATTCAGAATTCTATACAGAATGATTTAGAAAATATTATTGAATCAGAGGTTTTTCCTGAAAATCTCGATAGATCTGTCGAGATTGAAAAATTTGTCGTTCCGGATGATATTATGTTCGTTAAAAAAGAAGTTGATTCGATAAGAATTGAAATGGACCGGCTGCGAAAGTATTATGCTGAAAACAAGGTTGTTCCGTTCGAATCAAGATTCAGAGAACTTCTTGACATGGAACCTATAACGTTTGTGCCTGATGTAACACCCAAAAAGCCCATGAGCCTCCGGGATTCACTGCAGAATATTGTCTCGAACAGCCGGTTATTGCAATTTAATCTTGACGATTATGCGGTATTAAACGACATTGTAGCAGACGAGTACAATTCAAAATACACAAATCCAACGTTTCCTGTAGTCCCCCTTATATTGCAGGGATTATCGTTAGCGGGAAAGCTCTTTTCAAAGATTTTTAATGTTGATACTCCCGAAGAAACAAACAGGTTTTTGACCGTTATCGAAATCCGGTTAATGAAAGTAGTCTGGAAGCAAAAGGAAATAGCGCCATCGGAACTTTACGCACAATTACCTGTAGATATTCCTTTGACAATGATAGATGTACTCGGTCATCTTGAGCAATTACATTTAAAAAGAATACTTAAAAAGAGAAAAAAATCAACAAAAGAAGTGTTTTATCCGGTAATTAGCAGGAAAGATTTGTTCGCTTTTTACCTTGCAGTTTACACTGAAAGTCTGCACGAATCCAATACCGGTGATACGAACGGAAGCGCCGGAATGTTGTTGACTGATCTTAAGGACAAACTAATCTTATTGAGTTCTGATGATATTAAACATTAACAGCAGTAATTCAAGAACGGCAAAAGTCAATTTATCCGAACGGTATAATTGATCGTTATTTTTGATTCGGGCGGGATCGTTACGATAAATTCTGCGGTTCTCGAATCGGGCATTGTGTAATCTTCTGAACTGGTAATTATTCGCCATTCACCATAAAAGTGTTCGTTAACTACAACTTCTTTTTCTTCATTGCTTCCGTTTTCCAGTTCAATTTGGTATACTTCTTCGCGTATGCGGTCGGTAATCCGTCTGAACTGTTTCTGAGTCCTTGTTCCGGTGATATCGAACGCAACGCCGATCCGAATGGTGACTAAGCCGTTCAGCGGCGTATCTTGTAAGTTGTCTTCACCAAGAAAAATAGACCCTGAATCGCCGGACTCGAATATTCTCACTGTCCCCGAAGGTAATGGCTCTCCTGTACCTGAATTCCTGTCATTTGTAAACATCAATACATTCATTACCTTGTCACCGAAACGGTTTACATCAAATATAAACTTCTGATCTACGCTGATAAGTCTATCCGGGAAGAGACGTACCTGGCGTTCACTCCTGTTTTCAAGATTCAATTCCTGGTCTAATGAAAACTTATGAAAAATATGGACATTTTCTACTTGAAACGCCATTGACTGCTCTGCCGCTTTCATAGACAGACGGGGCTGCGCATATTCGATTCCCCCCGTGGCGGCGCGATGCGGCTCACCCGCAATTAAAATCACTTTATCGTTTTCGATCCTGCTCCCTGAATTATTCCTTATACGTGCGCGCGACTTGAGCAGCAGTTCTCCCCTAGTCGGATTGTACATACCGACATATTCTCCCGACCATCCGATATTGTTAACAAGGTAATGCAGCCTGATAATATCCCTGACCGTATTAGAAGAAGCAACGGTAAGGTGCAGCCGGGGACTAAATGGTGCAATATTTGTTATACCTTCTATTGTGTAATCCTGGATTCGGTTTCTGTTAATCGAGGTGAATGAGCCGCCATTCCTTAGAATTATCTCATTGCCGTTGAACCCGTAATATGTTCCCGTTATGCTTTGGTTGTCCATTAGTGTAAGGCGGATAATACTTCCCCGGTAATCATTCAATATTTCGTTAAAATTGAATACTCTCGAATCAAACTGCTGCTGCAGGATCTCTACTCCCCCGCTTGTCCTGTCGACAAAAATAGTCTCCGTCTGTATCTGCATAGGCAGGTTTGATATCAGGTAGGAATGTGTCCCCGGTTCGAACTGCATTTCCCTGGAATCGATTACATAGGCAAAGGAATTGTAAATCACATATTCTCTTTCAGAGTTTTGGAAACCGGCAGCGGACGTGACAGAAACCGTCAATAAACTCGTCAACGCTAAAAAAGCAATTAATTTGATTTTCATGATAGTTCCAATGAATTTAAGTTATTTTGAATCGTATTCATGTTATTTGTAAATGTCTTTAATTTTTCTCTTTCACGTTCGATAACATGAGCGGGAGCTTTACCGAGGAAATCCTTATTAGATATTTTTTGGTTAACTGTAATGATCTGTTTTTGCAGACGAGTTACTTCTTTACTCAATCTATCGTGCTCGGAATTTATATCTATTAAATCAGCCAACGGCACATATAGTTCCATACCCGCAACCACCGCCGTAGCCGATTGTGGGGGTTTATCCACTGAAGGACCCGTTTTTATATTGTCAATTCTTCCAAGCCTGTATAAATAATCGAGGTTTTTGTTTATGATTTCAAGCTGATTCTTGTCGCCGCATTTTATCAAAAGATTCGCTTTTTCCGCAGGTGGAATGTTCATCTCTCCTCTAATATTTCTAACTGAATAAATAATATCCTGCACAAGCCCCATTTCTTTTTCGCTTTCGATGTCTACCAGTTCTTTTGAAAACTCACCCGGAGAGGTAATCATGACAGACTCATTTTCATCAGGACTAATTAACTGCCATATCTCCTCAGTAATAAACGGCATAAACGGGTGGAGAAGTTCCATCGTCTTTTTGAATACCGGCAATCCGACATTCAGCAATGATTGAGATGCCGACTCAAAATCAGCATCCATCCTGTCTTTTAAGATTTCAAGATACCAATCACAGTAATCGTGCCACACAAAAGTATACAAGGCATTTAATGCCTCATTGAGCTTATAATCGGAGAATTTCTTATCGACAATATTCCGTGTAGAATTAAGTCTGCTGACAAGCCAGCGGTCGGACAGATCCCGGCTTTCAAAACTCCCGGATACCTCGACCCCCTTTGCTTTGACCTCGGATTCCTTGATCTTAAGGAATCTAAACGCATTCCATATTTTATTGGTAAAATTTCGACCCATTTCAAATTTTTGCTGCGATAGTTTTATGTCCTGCCCATCGGTATTCAGCGCTATCATACAGTATCTTACCGAGTCCGCGCCATATAAATCTACCATTTCTACCGGGTCAATACCATTGCCGAGTGATTTCGACATTATTCTGCCTTGTTCATCCTTGATCATTCCGGTAAGATAGACAACGCTGAAAGGTTTTTCACCGGTAAACCACAATCCAGCCATAATCATACGCGCTATCCAGAAAAATAATATCTCATAACCGGAAACAAGGACGGAAGTTGGATAAAAATAATCGAGATCTTTGGTTTTTTTTGGCCAATCCAGCGTGGAAAACGGCCACAACCAGGATGAAAACCACGTATCGAGAACATCTTCGTCCTGACGTATATCTGTCGAATCGCAGTGACTGCATTTCGTCGGATCTTCTGTGGAAACGGTTATCTCTCCACAAGACCCGCAGTACCATACGGGCAGCCGGTGCCCCCACCATAACTGACGCGATATACACCAATCGCGGATGTTATCCATCCAGAATTGGAAATCCTTTTCCCATTTTTTCGGATAGAAAACAATTTCGCCATCTTTTACCGCCTTACTCGCCTTTTCCGCTAATGGAGCCATTTTTAAAAACCACTGGTCTGAAAGTAACGGCTCAATTGTATTTGAACAGCGGTAGCATTTGCCGACCTTATTTGTATAGTCTTCTGTCTTTTCAAGAAATCCCTGCTTATCGAGTTCGGCTACCAGTTTCTTCCTGCATTCAAAACGGTCAAGTCCGGCAAACAGCGGACCTGCCTCGGACGTCATTTTGCCCGCCTCATCGATGACTATCACATTCGGAAGTTTGTGCCTTTGACCCATTAAAAAGTCGTTTGCGTCGTGTGCCGGGGTTACTTTCACAGCGCCGGTGCCAAATTTCCTGTCGACAAAATCGTCCGCTATGACGGGTAATTCCCTGTCAAGTATTGGAAGTTTGATCTTCTTGCCGATAAATTTCTTATACCTTTTATCTTTTGGATTCACCGCTACCGCCGTATCTCCAAGCATTGTTTCGGGTCTGGTTGTGGCAACGGTGATTGATTCATCGCTTCCGTCCAGGAAATATTTGATATACCAGAGTGAACCCTGGGTTTCCACATGTTTTACTTCTTCGTCGGAAAGTGCAGTCATGTGAAAGGGACACCAGTTGACAATATATTTCCCCTTATATATCAAACCTTGTTCATAAAGGGTAACAAATACTTTACGAACAGCCTGGGACAAACCTTCGTCCATGGTAAAACGTTCACGTTTCCAA
>JADFON010000088.1 GCA_022562855.1 Candidatus Zhuqueibacterota bacterium
GTTAAGAGCGTTCGATTAGAAAGACCGTTGATGCGGTTTAACGAGGAGGAAAAATTACAAAATTATTTGTGGTTTCGCTAGTTCGCAAAGCGGTCGTAATCTCCTTACATTTTCGAGGGGATTTTTTGTTGAATAAAAAACTATGGAAATAAGAAACATTGCTATTATTGCCCATGTAGACCATGGGAAAACAACACTTACCGATGCTATTTTGCGCCAGACAGGAGCAATGAGCAATGAAGTAAGCATGGATTCAAACGTGCTCGAGCAGGAGCGCGGTATTACGATTTATTCAAAAAACGCATCCATTATATACAAAGGCACAAAGATAAATATTGTGGATACGCCAGGACACGCAGACTTTGGATCTGAAGTAGAACGAGTACTGCGCTCTATTGATTCAGTATTGCTGCTGGTGGATGCTGTGGAAGGGCCAATGCCGCAAACTCGTTTTGTATTAAAAAAGTCTTTGGAGCTTGGATTGCGGCCTATTTTGATAATTAATAAAATTGACAGATCCTCGGCCAACCCAACTAAGGTGCACAATGAAGTGTTTGAGCTCTTCGCGGAATTGGGAGCTTCAGAAGAGCAGTTGGATTTTCCAGTGGCTTTTGCAGTAGCAAGAGAGGGATTTGTAAAACGCAATATGGAGGATGACTCAAAAGATCTTACACCTCTTTTGGATATGATTCTAGAATACGTTCCTGTAGCTTCAAAAGATAATGACAAACCGTTTCGCGCGCAACCATTTAATTTAGCGTACGACGACTTTCTTGGAAGGCTTGGGATTGTTCGCGTATATAGCGGCAGTATTACTGTCGGAGACACTCTCTATCTAAAAAAGCATTCCGGACAAACTACCAGTCATAAGGTAACAAAACTCTTTACATTTGAGGGAGTGGAAAGAAAAGATGTACAAAGTATTGTAGCGGGCGATATTGCCATAATTGCGGGATTTGAAGATGTAGGCATTGGAGATACATTGGCAACATCTGCTGACGAGGCGCTGCTCGAAAGTATTTCCATAGACGAACCCACCATTGAACTTACGTTTTTAGTAAACGACTCTCCATTTGCCGGACGTGAGGGAAAATTTGTAACCAGCCGGCAACTTCGAGAACGTTTAGAAAAAGAGCTTGAGGTAAATGTAGGATTAAAAATAGATTTTAATACCCAATCGGGCGACCGATTTATCGTGCATGGGCGAGGAGAATTACACATCGCTATTCTCCTTGAAAATATGCGAAGAGAAGGCTACGAGCTTCAAGTTTCGGAACCACAAGTGATTATCAAAGAAGTTGATGGTGTGGATCATGAGCCATACGAAGAAATTACTGTAGATGTACCAGAAGAATTCCAGGGTTCGGTTATAGAGAAGCTAAGCACTCGCGCCGCACAACTCCTAAAGATAGACATAAAAGATGGGCGCGCGCTTATGCAGTTTGAGGGGCCGAGCCGTGGTTTATTTGGATATCGAAACCAATTTGTTATCGACACAAAGGGAAATGGTATTTTAGCGACTCGGATTATTGGATATCGCCCGTACACAGGAGAAATTGCACATAGGAAGGTGGGGTCTATGATTTCGATTGTAGGTGGCAAGGCGCTTGGTTTTGCTCTGTATAATCTACAAGATCGTGGAACTCTTTATATTAATCCGACCACAGAAGTGTATGAAGGTATGGTCATTGGAAACACCGCAAAAGGAGAGCAAATGACAGTGAACCCGACCAAAGGAAAGCAGCTAACCAATATGCGCGCATCTGGTTCTGACGATGCAATTCAACTTACGCCACCTCAAATTATGACTATTGAGACAGGGCTCGAAGTTATGGACAAGGACCATAATGCCGTATCTTTTATCTATAGCATATATTCGGGATTCGGTTCAGGCTTGGTAGCTCCCGGCACCGGTTTTACCCTCCAAAACAGAGGGGCATTGTTTTCATTGGACCCCGACCATGTCAACGTAATTGAGCCTCATAAAAGACCGTTTCATACGATAATTCCGGCAATGGCGTTCAAAGACGGAGAATTTTTTATGACTTTTGGCTGTATGGGTGGTGCGGTGCAACCACAGCAGCACGCCCAGATTTTCCTGAACGTAGTGGAATTCGGAATGAACATGCAGCAAGCTGTGGAAATTCCCAGAATAAACCACCAAAGAGGCATGAGCGTGACCGTTGAACCGGGAATCGATGAATCCGTGCTTGCCCAGTTGGAAGCATGGGGTCATGTTTTGAGACGAAGAACCACAAGAGGTGGCGTAGGTGGAGCCCAGGGAATTATTTTTGACAGGGCTACCGGCACTATGATCGGAGGTTCTACACCTCATAAAGACGGGATGGCAGTTGCTTATTAGAAAATTATGAAGTAGTCGTCTTTAAGGTTTATTCTTTTGAATATATGTTAATAAAACAGTCACGAGTAAATCTGCGAGTCTGAATTTCGAAATTATAAAAAGGGTGCACATTGTACCCTTTTTTATTATATTTGACATCAATTTGGCGTTCTGAGCTAATGTCCGGTCTCTTCATTAAAACCCTTCATAAAATTGCTGAATTCTACGATTTCATTGAACTTCAAAAAATAGTCTGGCGGTTAAAGGATTATGGAGACTGCGTGCCCAGCCATATGCTAATGGCGGTAAGTGAAAGCGGGGGCTTGATTCTTGGCTGTTATTCGGGTGATCAATTGGTCGGGTGTGCCATGATAATTCCGGCTTACTCACAAATTGACGGGTTTTATCACCATTCTCATATATTGGGCGTTCACCCTGATTGGCAGCATAAGGGAGTCGGACTTGAAATTAAAAAAGAACACTATACAAGAGCGCAAGCGTTAGGTGTTAAAAAGGTAACCTGGACTTTCGATCCGTTGTTAGGTCCTAACGCCAATCTTAATATTGCCAAAATCGGGGGAATTGCAAGGCAGTACCGGGTGGATGTATACGGTGATCTTATGGGCGGCAGCGAGCTTGTATCCGGCATTCCATCGGACAGGTTTTGGCTTGAATGGTTGATATCGGAGAATCGTGTAATAGAACGAATGAAGGACTTGGAGAAACCGGAGAGTGTTCAACCGGAACAAGATTTGGAACCGGTAAACAAGGTGTCCGCAGATGAAAACAATCTGCAAAAAATGGAATCTTACATATTAGTAAACGACAAGGACCGGGTGGTTGTAGAAATTCCTTCCGATTATCAGAAGATTTATGACACAGACAAGGATCTCGCCATGGACTGGCGGCTTAAGTCAAGAGATATGTTTCGGGAATATTTTAAAGAAGGATTTATTATAGTGGATTTTTATAAGGTTTCGAAGGAAAATACCTGGCAAAATTATTATTTACTGGAAAAAGGGACGGAGAAATAGTGAGAATATGAAAATCGAAAAAATTGAAATCCACCATGTAAGCATACCTTTGAAACATTTTTTTGAAACGAGTTTCGGGAGGGAAGATCATGGGGAACATATCATCGTCAAACTATCCGGCGACGGTTTACACGGTTATGGGGAATCTGCCGTCTCACCCGATCCTTCCTACTGTTATGAAACTACTGAAACAGTTTGGCACGTAATGAAGGATTTTCTTATCCCGGCGGTGCTTGGCAGGGAGATCGACGGAATAGAGACTCTTTTAAAAACCATGAGTAAGGTAAGAGGGCACCATTTTGCAAAGTGTGGTATTGAAGGCGCATATTGGCACCTGCATTCGTTAAAAGAGGGGCAGCCGCTTCATAGGATATGGGGCGGCACAAGGACAAAGATACAATCCGGGGTTAGTATCGGGATACAGGATTCCGTAGAAGAACTCCTGGAGAGAATAACCGGTTTTCTGGACCAAGGTTATAAACGGATAAAAATAAAGATCAAACCGGGTTGGGATGTGGTTCCTGTCGAGGCGGTTCGAAAAAAGTTTGGCGATATACCGTTAATGGTGGATGCTAACGCTGCCTATACACTCAATGACTTGGGTATTTTACAGTCTTTAGACGAGTTTGACCTGACGATGATAGAACAACCGCTGCATTTCGCCGACCTCACAGAACATGCCGTTCTTCAAAAGCAGTTGAAAACTCCGATATGCCTTGACGAAAGCATAAGCGGCGTTAGAACTGCAAACGCTGCTTTGGCGCTTGGCAGCTGCAAGATAATAAACATAAAACCGGGCAGAGTAGGCGGGTATATGGCTGCGAGAGAAATCCACGACATCTGCAAGATTGCAGAAATTCCTGTCTGGTGCGGGGGCATGCTTGAATTCGGAATAGGAAGAGCGCTGAACCTTGCAATTTGTTCGCTGCCAAATTTTATTTTTCCGGGAGACGTCTCCTCGAGCGACAGGTATTTCGACGAGGATATTATCACACCTCCTGTTGAATTTACCGATGGAGAGTTATTGTTGTCCGAAGAACCCGGTTTCGGATTTAAACCTGACGACGCCTTAATCGAGAAATACTCTATCCGGTCGCTGCAGTTCAAAAACTAATCGAAAATTAGGAATATCAATATCTAATGAAGATAAAGCTAAGATTCTTTGCTATATGCAGGGAATTAGCCGGTCAGGAGTATGCAACAATAGATCTTCCTGAAAGCTGTGACCGTGAAAGGTTGCATAATGAAATCGGCACGTTATTTCCTCGATTGTCAGAGCTTTTACCACAGGTGGCTATAGCTCTTAACAATGAGTACGCACCCCGTGATGGCAATTTAAAGTTGAATGACGGGGATGAAATAAGTTTGATACCCCCGGTGAGCGGAGGATAGCATGTTTGTTGTTTCAGATTTACCCATCAATCGTGAAGAACTGGTAAAATCGGTTGAAAGTCAGGAGGCTGGAGCGATAGCAGTATTTGATGGTGTAGTCCGCAATAATGCTGATGGCAAGAAAGTCCTTCGAATGAAATATGAAGCTCATAAAGAGATGGCAGAAAACATGATGGAAGAATGAGCTGAAAAAACTATGAAAAAATACCCCGTTTTGGGTGTTGCAATGCAGCACCGTACCGGGATGCTCGAGATCGGAGATTCGAGTGTAACGATTGCGGTCTCATCCGCACACCGCGCAGAGGCTTTTGAGGCATGCAGATATGTAATTGACACGTTAAAAGTTACCCTGCCAATCTGGAAAAAGGAATACTTTGAAGAGGGTTCGGATTGGGTTGAGGGAACACCGGTCAAAGTATAAAAACTATGACGATTGCCGTAATTCTTTCCGCAGGCGAATCCAGCCGCATGGAATCGAATCCAAAAGCCAACCTTCTTTATAACGATAAAACGTTCCTCTCCAATATAGCTGACATTTTTTATAAAGCAGGTTTGGGAAAAATCTATGTGGTGGTCGGAAAGGATGCAGAGTTAATAAAAAAGGCGAATAAAGATTTAGAAGTCGAATTTTTAACCAACAAAGAGTACAAGAAGGGTCAGCTAAGTTCTATTAAAGTATCACTTGAACATATTCCGAAAACTTGTGACAGCATTATGATTCACCTTGTCGATCATCCCCTTATTCAAAAAGAGACTGTGAAGACAATTTTAACCACACGCAAATCGACAAATGCCCCGGTTATTATTCCCGTTTTTAAAGGTAAAAGGGGTCACCCTGTATTGTTCGGCAGGGAAGTATTTGATGATCTTAAAAGGGCGCCGATGGATGTTGGCGCGCGTTCGGTGGTCTGGAAATATGCGAAGAGTCTGCATGAAATTTCAACGGATGATCAAGGAATTGTGCTTAATATTAATACCCCCGAACTTTATCAAAAGTGGTGTGAAGCTTAGGATTTGTTTAATGACGTGTAATAAGTTTGAAAGAAACTTCATCTTCTTGTTCACATTTTGGTAGTTTTAAAATGCTAAATTGAATATATTGCGCAGTTCGAAGTATAAATTACTGATTATCTCAACATTCATTTCACGCCGGTTTAATCAAATTAAGTAATAACAAAAGGAGCAAAGGGTAATGATGAAAAATTCAGATAAAACAAGCATACTGTTTATCTTGATCTTAGCCTTAACGGTTTCGCTTTTTGCATTAAATAGCGGCGTTATTGCACAGACCTTGCATATTGAGAAAAAGATTCCGACGGTCGAGGAAATTGTGAGTAAAGTATCCCTCGATGAAGTGGTGCGGATGCACGACAAATTAGTTTCTTTTGGGAATAGAAATACCTTCTCGGATACTGTTTCGAGTACCTGGGGTATGGGAGCAGCGCGGAGATGGATATACAGCGAATTTATGAAAATGAGTGAGGCTTCCGGTGGCAGACTGCAGGTTTATTATGACAAATTTGAACTCGATATGCCGAGTAACTTTCGATCCAGTGAGACTGAGGCAAATTTCAAGGAAGTCTGGGGAGACGCTGAAAAACTTGAAGTCTCCAATGTTGTGGCGGTGCTTCCGGGCAGGACCGACGATATCAGGTTTATCGTGAACGGTCACATGGATTCACGCGCACGACATAGCTATGATATAACAACGTTAGCGCCTGGCGCTGTCGACGATGCAAGCGGAACAATCGTAATGATGGAACTTGCCCGTGTCTTGAGCCAATACGAATTTGACCATACTCTTGTTTTTTCTGCCGACACAGGTGAAGAACAAGGTCTATATGGTGCAAATCATATGGCTCAGACTGCGCTTGATGAAGGATGGGAAATTGCAGGTGTCATAGCCGATGATATTGTGGGTAACGATCTTGGAGGAAACGGCGTAAGAGACGGTTCGGGAGTACGTTCCTTTTCACCGGACCCGGTCGACTCAAAAAGCAGGCACTGGTCCCGTTATACAAAGTATGTCGGCGAGCCGTATGTTCCGGGGTTTAAAATCAACCTGGTATTCCGTCTTGACCGTTATGGAAGAGGCGGGGACCATAGCGCTTTTACCAGGCGCGGATTTCCGGGAACCCGGTTTACCGAATTGAATGAACATCTTGAACTCCAGCACCATGACGGTACCGATCTGGTTGAAACCGCCTCCCGCGAATATATGACAAAGGTGGCAAGTATTCAAGCCGCAATCCTTTCACAGGCTGCGAGTGCGCCGAAAGGTGTTACGATTCGTAATCCTTTCCGAACAAGAGGAGACTACGAGTATTCAACTACACTTCAGTGGACACACGATACAGAAGAAACTGACATTGCCGGGTTCAAAGTGTTTATCCGTAAAACGGATTCCGGATATTGGCAGGAGATTGTGGATGTTGGAA
>JADFON010000089.1 GCA_022562855.1 Candidatus Zhuqueibacterota bacterium
GGTGATAGTTGCTACGGATATAGATAAGAAGGCAGTAAAATTAGCCCGTGAAAATGCCATCCGAAATGGAGTGGACAAAAAAATAGATTTCCGGGTTTCCGACATTTTTGAGGCAATAGACAGCGATTTTTCCGATGTTCATGTCGTTGTTTCCAATCCCCCCTATGTTGCAGAAGACGAACGGGAAATCCTGCAGAAAGAGGTCATCGATCATGAACCTCATATAGCCTTGTTTTCGGAGAAAGATGATTTGCGTTTTTACAAAACGATATCAAACCTTGCGAATAAGTGGCTGATCCCGAGGGGAATGCTTGTGTTTGAAACAGCGTACAACAAAGGCGGAAAAGTGGTTGAAATAGTGAAAAATGCAGGATTTAAAAAAGTACAATTAACAAAAGACTATGCAAAATTTGACAGGGTAGTTACAGGGATTCAATAGAATTGTGTTTGATTACCCACATTAAAGGCAGGACAATAGTAAATATGAATACAATAAGTACAGATGAATTAACAATAAAACTACAGAAATTTTTTCATTCCCATACTGAAAAATCGTACCGGCTGCCGGATATCCTGGCTGCCCTGGGACTTTCGGAAGAGGACTCGTCTGTTGTAAAACGGTCCCTTCGAAAGCTCGTGAGCAAGAAATATGTTCAAAAACTTAAGGGAAAAAAATACTCAGCTATTACCCGGTCGCACCTGAGGTCGGGAACATTTGAACAGGGCAGGTTCGGGGCAGGCAGGGTACGAACCGACAATGGAGAATTGCATATTCCCCAAGGCTGCTCCGGTACGGCATTGCCGGGCGATCTGGTAAAAATAGAAGTAATAGCAAGACGTTCCGGTCCAAATCCAGAAGGCAGGGTAATCGAAATTCTGAAACGCGTTAAGCATGAGTTCGTTGGTGAGTTTTTGTTAGGTAGTAATGGCGGCTTTGTCCAATTGGATTCCGATTTTTTAAAACGGCAGATATACATACCTCAAGAGTTTGTTAAAAAAGCACGCAACGGACAGCGTGTTGCGGTAAAAATAGTAAAATGGGACAACGAATATACGAACCCTGCCGGAGAGATAATCGAAGTTATCGGTTTTCCCGGTGAAATAGGCGTCGACATTCTTTCCATCGCCATAGCCGCAGGAATTCCAAAGAACTTTCCGAAGAAAGTCATAATGGAAGCGGATTCATTAAAACCTGGATATAGTGATTTACCCGGCGGCTGCCGGAAAGACTTTCGTGAGGATGTTATTTTTACCATAGACCCGGAAGAGGCAAAGGACTTTGACGATGCGGTTTCCATGAAAAAGTTAGCTGACGGCAACTGGCTTCTCGGCGTATATATCGCTGATGTGACCGCCTATATCCATGAAGGAAGTGCGATTGACAAAGAAGCCGCAATGCGTGGAACAAGCGTATATCTCATTAATAAAGTAATCCCAATGCTGCCTGAACGGTTGTCAAACGATTTGTGCAGTTTACGCCCGGATGAAGACCGCCCGGCATATTGCATTCTAATGACATGTAAGCCTGATGGAGAAGTTGTAGATTACGAAATAACCCAGGGGATTATTAGAAGCAAATACCGCTTCAGTTACAAAAAAGCACAGGATGTTATTGACGGAAAGAAGAACAGCCCATATGCAAAAATCCTGCGCACAATGAACGACTTTGCAAAGGTACTCCGTAAAAAACGCTTTAGAAAAGGCGGCATGGATTTTTATGTCCCTGAGGTATCGTTTAAAATTGACGATTCCGGTGTGCCTTCTGCGCTAACTATAAAACCGGTTCTCGAAACAAACATACTGATAGAAGAATTCATGCTTCTGGCTAATATTGTTGCTGCACGTCACAAGAGGACTCTTGAAAGAAAGTATAAAATGAGTCTTCCGTTTATTTACCGGGTACACGATGAACCGAATACCGAGAAAATAAAGGAGTTCGCAGAACTTGCCCGTTCGCTTGGATGCAAGGTCAACAAAGGTACACCCGGTACTTCTCCATGGTTTCAAAATATTCTCCGCTATTTCTCCGATAAACCGGAAAAAACACTCATAGAAGAGATAGCCCTTCGAAGTATGATGAAAGCGGTGTACCAGCCTCGTAATATCGGTCACTTTGGATTGGGATTCAAGGAATATACACATTTTACTTCCCCGATACGGCGTTATCCCGATTTGGTTGTCCACCGTACTTTGAAAAAATATGCAAAAGGTGTAAATTCCGGGGAGGCTGCGTCGCTCAAACGGAAATTAAACTCGATAGGGAAGCATTCGACTGAAATGGAAATTCGGGCTATGAAAGCTGAACGGGAAGTCGTAAAACTCAAGAAGCTTGAGTACATGAGAGATAAAATCGGGGACGTATTCAACGGGGTGATAACCGGTGTAACATCTTTTGGGGTTTTTATCGCACTGGAAGACATCCTTGTGGAGGGGTTAATACACGTACGGGACATGGATGATGATTTTTATGTTTATGAAGAAAAAAAATACAGGCTGAAAGGACAAAGGAGCGGTAAATCTCTAAAACTTGGAAACAGGGTGACTGTCCGGGTGATAAAAGTGAATGTGGAACGCCGGCATCTTGATTTCATGCTTGTTTAGTAAATTTGACTTCTCTTTCGACATTCGTCGGGTGATTTTCTATATGATTGAACCTCTTGATAAGAATCGCCCTGGTTACCAAACAGCCTAATATTTGTCGTGAAGGAAAAAATTCAATGTACATCTTTGACTGGGCACAAGTAA
This sequence comes from Candidatus Zhuqueibacterota bacterium, assembly GCA_022562855.1. Classification (GTDB taxonomy): domain Bacteria; phylum SM23-31; class SM23-31; order SM23-31; family SM23-31; genus JADFON01. The sequence goes on from JADFON010000089.1 coordinate 2,746, forward strand.
AAATCATCAACCCGAAACGTGCCTTCAATATAATAAAACTTTACAGTTCCTACTATTACTCACGGTTTACAAAACAAGTATGGCTCGCAGGTTATCCCGCGGTTTTGTCGATAGAACCAACCAGTTACTGCAATTTGAAATGTCCCCAATGTCCGACCGGTTTGGGTACGTTAAACCGGCAGGACGGGTACATGGATATGAAAACATACCGGTCAATTGTCGATGAATTGGGAGCTTATCTGACTACGATACAGTTTTTTTTCCAGGGAGAACCCTTTATGCATAAACATCTTCCTGAAATGATAAGCTATGCGAAATCAAAAAATATTTACACGTTGACAAGTACAAACGGTCATTTTCTTTCGAGAGATTCGGTTAATGCAATTCTCGATTCGGGTCTCGATACCATCGTGGTTGGACTTGACGGGGTCTCTCCGGAAGTATACAGGTTCTACCGCCGAAACGGTAAATTCGACCTGGTTGTGCAGGGGATACAAAGACTGATTGCAGAACGAAACAGACGAGGGCTGAAGCATCCAAAAACGGTATTGCAGTTCATCGTATTTAAAAGCAATGAAGACCAGGTCGAAGATGTCAAAAAATTCGGCAAAGAACTCAAATTCGATAAAGTGGTGATCAAAACTGCTCAGATTTATCCCGAAACAAATATAGACGATTTTCTGCCCGACAATCCCGCGTTGTCGAGATATAAAAAGGAGAACGGTAGTCTTCGCTTGAAAACTTCTATCCCTAATCATTGTAAGCGCGTATGGACACAAGCTGTCTTTACCTGGGACGGTGTTCTGGCTTCATGCTGTTTTGATAAAGATGCAAGTCACTCTTTCGGCAAATGGAACCCGGAATGCGGGGCAGGCGGAGATCCATTTCTCGAACTTTGGAAAAGTGAAAAAGGAATGCATTTCAGAAAACAAATTCTCAAAAATCGTTCGGACATTCCAATGTGTGGAAATTGCACAGAAGGGATAAAAGAGTTCAGGTAGAATACTAAGCGGATTGGTCCACAGATAAAAGAATTTCGAAATTCGGGTGTCGAGGTTCGCATTTGATAAATACTTATGAATTGAAATTTCATGAATATATTAGAAATTGTATTGTTTACGATTGGTGGGATTTATGTTCTTTTTAATATAATCCTTACTGCCGGTGTTGCAGCAGGTTCGAAATCTGTCAAAAATGAGAACGGAAAAAACAAACCGTCCGAACCAAACGTATCGGTTATAGTTCCTGCGCGTAACGAAGAGCAAAACATCAAAAGATGTCTCGATTCTCTCGAAGCCCTGGACTATCCTGAAGATAAGCTCGAAATAGTCATTATAGATGATAATTCGGATGACAATACAGCGTCCATTGTGCAGAATTATTGCGACCGGATAAAACATTTTTCCTTGTTATCTTTAAATGGTTCCTCTGAAAGCGCAGGCGCCAAAAGTACGGGCACAGGCACCAATAATACGGGTGCAAGCGGGAAGATCGCTGCGTTGAAATACGGTTATCAGGAAACATCGGGCGATATTATTCTCCAAACGGATGCAGATTGTGCTGTTCCCTCCGGATGGATTAAAACGATAACTTCAATCATGGATAAGGAAGTGGGGATTGTCGGCGGTGCAATAATGTTGGATGAATATTCTAAAAGAAATTCTTGGATTACCAGAATTCTATCATTAGATTGGTTGTACCTTCTCGGAGTGGGCGCAGGAGCAAATGGCGCTGGCTTCCCGTTAAGTTGTTTCGGCAACAATCTTGCCGTACGAAGAACTGCTTATGAGGACGCCGGCGGTTATGATGCCATACCATTTACCTTTACAGAGGATTTTGCGCTATTTAAATCTATAACCCGCGCCGGCTGGAGAAGCAGTTTTTCCCTGAAAAATACCTCGGTCATTCTTAGCAGACCTCCGGATTCATTCCGTGATTTTATAAACCAGCGGCTCAGGTGGGCTACCGGCGGCATAAAATTAGCCGGTCCCGGAATAATACTTCTTATCGCTGCCTTTTTATTGCATCTACTGGTGATTGCCGCCGTTGCTTTTAATATTAGTCTTTCTGTCCTTGTGACGGTAATTATTGTGACCGGTTTTTCCGATTTCATATTTTTAGCAACCTTAACGAACAAAGTCAATAAGTCAAAATTACTGCTTTATTTTCCGCTGTTCGAGGTTTACTTTTTTCTTTCAACAACATTATTCGGTTTGGCGCTTCCGTTTGTATCTTCGCTCAAATGGAAAGATAGAAAATACAGGTAATTTCACTCCCATAATCCATGGATTAAGACTATGGTAGAGTCGATAAAGAATTTATATAATCAATCGATAGGAATACGCAGAGGAATCACCATCGATGCGCCCTACAGGATTGAACCATGTCAACCCGTTTCCCTTATATTCCGGTTTCAAAATGCTCATATTATACCTTTCTGTATCGATTCGATTTCTGTAAAGATCGGTCAGCCCGGAAAAATTTTTGGTCCTGTTTCGGTGTTGAAAAAGCCTGTAGAGATCCAGACCTCATTCTGGCAGAGCGTTTTTTATGTTGATATTCCGGAAAATTTAAACGGTGTTCTCAAAGTTGAAGCGGTGATGAAGATACATGTAAACGGAAAAACAAAAAACATCCGGGTCAGCCCCGCCGCCGGTGGAAACAAAACCCTTTTTGTTTACCGTTCCCGGGAATCGCTTCCTTCGTTAAGCAATTATTATTTTGGTGATTTTCATTTTTACAACTGTCTGTCACCGGATGAAAAATTGACCCAGAAATCGCTTTCGGAATCAGCGGGAATCGCCAGATCAATGGGGTTGAAGTTTTTTACTGCAACCGGTTCATCACATAACGGTTCCAATGGCGAAGATGGAGAAAACAGCAATGGAAGCGGGTCATGGGAAGGATTTAAGAAAGCTTTGGAAACATGGAATCAAAAAAGTGATCTTGTTGTCTTGCCGGGAGAGAAAATCGTTTGTAAAAACTATCGAAACAGGGACATTGATCTGCTGGTATTGAATTATACAGAATCAATTTCCGGAACGGCAAACGAAAATGAGAAGCATGCCCATAAAAAACCGGAAAAAAGATTGAAAGAAGTAGTTGGGAGTGTCGCCGCCAAAGCGCTGACCTTTGCAGTCCGCCCTGTAAAGAAGCTGACATTTCTCGACAGGTGGCTGCTTCGAAAGGGAATCTGGGGAAAGCCCGATCTAACCTTGACTGGTCTTACAGGTATGCAGGTCAATAACATACCGGATTACAATTCACTTAGTCTTGAGATTAGAAAGTGGACAGAAGTACTGCTAAAAGGGAAACGAACAATAATCATTACCGGAAGCGATACCCAAAATAGTCTCAATGGAGGTAATGGAAACCGGGTTTCTTCAAACTCCGGCGGGTCTCCTCGAGTGTCACAAAAAGCCAGAAACGGAATTTTATGTAAACAACCGGCAACTGCCGCCAAAATCATAGCAAGTCTTGAGAGAGGAAATTCGGTTATTACGAACGGTCCGCTGATGGATTTTACTGTCAAAAATGAATCCGGCGGAAAATCTCTTCTTGGAGGTGAAATAGAAGGTTCATCTTTTGTAGTAAAGTACAAAGCCGTTTCAACACCGGAATACGGTCCGCTATTGAATCTCAAGATTTTTGCCGGTGACATTAAAGCCGGGGTGGAAGAGCTTATTTATACCGCTAATTATGATAACGACCGGTTTTCTGTTGATGGGAAGTTTAATTTTGAACCCCGAAGTAACCAAGGATATTTACGGGGAGAATTACGGTCGGGAAAGATTGACGACAAGGAGATCACAAGTTACTGCCTGACAAATCCTGTCTGGATTAGGTCATCGATTTATAAATAATACCTCGCAACAACCACGTGAGTGGTTACTATGTGATGCACACTTTTCTCTTCGCAGCAGGTCTTTTCCTCACTTTTTTATACGTCATATTTGTTTTGTCACTGTATGTCGGACTGGGAAGGCTCAAACCCGGTACAAATTCTACCAGACATAAGGTGTCTGTTGTAGTTGCCGCACGTAACGAAGAAACTCAAATCCGGGCTTGCATAGACGCGCTTCTCCTGCAGGACTATCCACAAGACCTGCTTGAAATAATCGTCGTAAATGACCGTTCTGAAGATGAGACGCCTTCAATTCTCGAAGAATACTCAGCAAATAACCCTTCCATCAAAATAATCAACATTAATGTAATTCCCGCGGGTTTTGCCCCAAAAAAGTATGCCATTACAAAAGGTGTCGAAGCGGCGGAAGGTGAAATTATCTGTTCGACCGATGCTGACTGTGTCCCGCCGCCGACATGGGTATCGGAAATGGTCTCATATTTCGATGACAAAACCGGATTTGTCGCCGGTTTTTCCCCTCTCTACGCCTCATCTAACGGAAAATTTAAAACCAATAC
>JADFON010000090.1 GCA_022562855.1 Candidatus Zhuqueibacterota bacterium
AAAAAGAAGGGGCAGGCAATCACTACGTGAGAGGGGGGATTCAGGGGGGTGTCGAAACGGTATTATAAACAAGAATAACATGTACTAAACCTTTATGCAACAAAGAATTACAGCAATGATCGCGAATTTATACCGGACACTAATGAAACCAATTATAAATTAATTTAGGCTGTCATAGATTAATAATGTTATTTTGTAGGGATAGTTATAAAAAACTAATCTTCACTAAATCGATTGCTTTTTGGCGAGTGGAAAATCATATGACTGATCCTTGGAGGCGCTCTTTTAGGCATCTATTTTTGGTAAAACGTGGCATAATATAGCTAAAAAAAGACTTGGCAGGTTTTCCCATCATGTCACTTAACTTATTGTTTTCAAAGGTTTTTTTACTGTAGCCCTACAGGATTCGAACCTGTGACCCACGATTATGAGTCCATTGCTTTTTCAAACATATATTGTCACCATACTGTCAAAATAAATTTGTAATTATTATTAAAAACAGCTAAACTCAATTCAAAACAATTTAGAGTAATTCAAATATTAAAAATCATGTAACTGTATATCAATAAACAACATACAATCACAATTCATTTTTAATACATTGCTTATAAGGATTACAAAATTGACTTGACTCACAGTAATCATTGTAAATACGATGTTTTTAACTTTCCAAAATCATAAAACAAACATGGTGAATTATTATGCATTGACCCTGGAGATTGAAACAATCTGACAGAAATAATTTTCAATAAAAGATGTATTCTCTTTATCCACAGTCCGCAAAATATATTTACTACCACAGTTTCCGGATTTTTGATTTTTCTTTATCAATTTTTTTACCAACCAGCCGTTCCCACAATTTTATGCCTGCGAACTTTTCAACTTGTGACGTCGGGACTATAAAGGCGTCCAATGATTGATCTGATTTTTTATTTGGAATTACAAACGACCACATATGCAATGTCCCTTTGTTGTTCTCAGCCAAAATAGATTTAAAGTATGAGTGCGGTACCGGTATAGAAACATCATTTTTATCTTTTGTGCCTATGCTTTTGACAGGCATGGCAAAATCAAAAATTGGACCGCAAATAACATAAGTTTCCAATATTTTTGGTTTTAAATTTAAGTTTCTGACTTCACTTTCCAGTTCCCTCCAGATGTCTCTGTTGAAATTAGGGTCCTGAGGAGACATATTGGACAAAAGGAATGTTTCACTATTTTGCAATTCTGTCTCTCTCTGATTAGCGCTTGCAACGAGATGCCCGCGATCATAACCGGACCCTCTATAATCCACAAGATCAGCACGGAATATATCCGGAATTCGATAGTCCGGGCGAAAGTTATCAGAACGATCTAACCCAGTACTATCAGGGTCTATAATTTCTAAAGCCCATTTTGCCTGCCGAAAATAATAGGAATAACCAAGCACATAGTTCCTGTTAAATAATATTTGGTCAGCTGCCGGCATTCCATATCTGGTTTCGCGTCTTAAACTAGGTAAGTCCATTTTTTTCTCCTTTTATAATTATTACGGCATTAATATTTATTTTAAAAAAAACTCTAAAATTTCAATCTGCTCAATCGGTATTTTCAACACTTGCAGAACAGAATAGACGCATTTCCGGGATTCTGTACTGATTTTGCCTCAATTCGTGCGTCAAAGGTTGCTATACTCTCCCGTACAGCCTAACAATTCCTTCAAAAGCACACGTGAATCAACCGGTATTATTTTTGTAGGACAGAGTAAAGGAAGATACAACATAAAAACGACAAAATACAAGCAGTTATAACAAAAATATTATTTTCTAACTGCACATACAGGATTTGTTTACGTTTATACCGGTGGATCGAAATTGAGGCAGGACAAAGGATAAATGTTAATCATCAATCGTAATTTCCTGATTGATAAATTTCGCTCATTTCGTGTAAGCAAATTCGAAAACAAAGACTTAAGTGGGCATTGATGGAATGATGCAATTTGTTGTGGGTAAATAAGATAGGGTGTTTTTCTTAAAGTTTCGAATAATTATATTTGACTTTCCAATTTTGAAAGTTCTTCATTAAGTTCTATCCACAGGGTTTCATTTTCTTCAATTTGACCCTGTAATTCCCGGAGCTTTACAGCAAGATCTTTTGTGTATGACGCAGGATTAAAACTGAAACGGTGTTCTATCTCTCCTTTTTCTCGCTCTTTGCTTTTGAAATCGGTTTCAATTATTTTTATTTTGTTTTTTATCTTATTGATCTTTGATTTTATTTTTTTTCTTTGAAGGTACGACACCTTGTTGCCCGAAATAGTTTGCTCCGTGTTTTCGGAAATTACCGGAGCTTCGGTTTCCATTTTAATTTCCTGCTGCAATGAATACACGTATTCTTCGTACTCTCCCGGGTATAAACTTATACGGCTGTCTTTAATGTCTATGATCTTGTTGGCTACGAAATTAACAAATGTACGGTCATGGCTTACAAAAAAAACCGTACCGTTAAATGCTTTCAAAGCATTGGCGAACGCTTCTACCGTTTCAAAGTCAAGGTGGTTTGTCGGTTCATCAAGAATAAGAACCGGATTACGGCTCAAAAGCAATCCGGCAAGACATAATCTTGCTCTTTCACCTCCACTGAGTATGGAAATGCTTTTTTCGACATCCACGCCTCTAAACAAAAAAGATCCCGCAAGGTCAAGAATTTCCTGTCGCGGCGTCATGCGGATTGCTTTTGAATCCAGATAGGAATAGACACTTTCTTTAGAATGTAGTTCGGCATATACGTGCTGCGCATAATAAGAGACGTTCAACCCATATCCCCAATCATATTTTCCCGACTTTAGCGGCAAACCTCCTGCTATGGTTTTCATAAACGTTGTTTTTCCCTGCCCGTTATCACCCAGAATGGCAACTTTATCACCTATATTTACATCTATGTTAATTTCAGATGCAACATTTTTTTCTGGATAACCTATCTGCATATCTCTGCATTTAAGCGCGAATCCTTTTTTTATTTTAACAGATGGAATACGAATTTTAACAATTTTGAGAGGGTTCTTTATTACGATTCTATTTTTTTCAAGACGTTTGATTTGCTTTTGTTTTGACTGTGCCTGTCTTGCTTTTGAAGCTTTTGATTTGAAGCGTGTAATAAAGCTTTCGAGGGTTTTTTGCCTCTGCTCAATATTAATGTTAGCCTGGCGTGCAAGTTCCTTTTTTTCTTCCTTGTATACAAGATATTCTTCAACATTTCCCGGGAACATGGTCATTTTCCCGTTTTCGATCTCAAGCGTACTTTTACATGTTTTCATAAGGAATTCTCTGTCATGAGATACAATTATGAATGCGCCGTTATAATCACGTAAAAAAGTTTCAAGCAGTAATAGTGTTCTCAAATCGAGAAAGTTTGTGGGTTCATCAAGTATGAGAAAATTCGGTTCGCTCAAAAGCATTGCCGTTAGTTTGACACGGGTTTGAAATCCACCGGAAAGTTTGCCAATGGGCGTTTTATCCAGCAATTCATTTTTGATGAGAAATTTACCGGCAAGCTTTCCGCATTCCCATTCTTCTTTCCCGGTATGTCTTTGCAAAAAATGAATGACGGTTTCGTCCGGCGTAAATGGATCGGACTGCTCAAGATAGCTTAATCTAAGAGTGGAACTTTTATCGATAACCCCTGCGTCAGGTTCTATTTCACCGGTGATCATATTGCAAAGCGTTGATTTTCCGCAACCATTCCTGCCTATCACACCTGTTTTTTGTTTTTCCTGAAGTGTAATACTGGCTTGATCGAACAGTACCTGATGTCCGTAGCATTTATCTAATTTGTTGATTTGAATAAGTATCTTCATAAGGGTAACAAATTCATTTATAATAAAAGGGAAATAATATACTATAATCCTCTCGTAATTCAAAATTGTTATTTCTCACTAACAAATTGTTTAAAACATTGGGATATCAATATATTACACCTAATTATCAGAAAAATAATTCCGGAATATATTTGTCAATTCCATTCAACTTAATTAGAGGATTAAAAAAGAGGCGTTTGCAATGAAATTATTGCGCAGTTGGAGGAGAACTTTTTGTCTCTATTTTGAAGAGTCGTGTCTTTTTTGAACCAACCAAACTCCGCGTTTAAGATAGCCTTTAAGGTCTGCTTCTCCTTTTTAAAATCTTCACCAATCTTCTGCACATAACTCTTCTTGTCATATTTTATGATTGGCTCATGAACGGTACCGGTCATTGATAGGAACAACCACATGCCCAACCCGTCATCCTCGATGACTCCAAACTCTTCATTGGCCTTTTTCGCTTTCTTCGACTTCTTGCTCAACAACTCAGGAAGATATATTTTGAACTTGTAATTGATTTCGTGATCAAAAGTGTGGTCACCAGATACGGTAATGTTCAACACTGATGATGCAATCTCCATTCTGGGAATGTGGATATTGCGATCCTTGATCTCAATCTGGTTCTTCAAAGTGGAAAATCGAACATGTTCAAGCTCAGAAATAGCGATATAATCTGATAGGGCCAGCAGCGACTTATTGTTGATCAGTTCACCTTTGACAATGGTTATGTCAGCTTTGGTATAGATTTTATCCTCAATAATCGTAAGATCTTTGTTCCACACGGAGACAAACTGTAGATCTGCTGTGACAATTCCCTTGATATGCGAATCCGTTATATAGTTCTGGCCGAAATTTTCAAAAGCATAGAACATCTTGGTGATGTTGATGTCCTTTATATCTGCATCACATGATACCAGTAGTTTGCTTCCCGAACCATCTATAAGTCCATTCAGTGTGATCAAACCGTCCATAGATCTGAATTTGAGATCACTGGCAATCAACTTTTGATCTTTTAACTTCAATCTCCCCACAATCTCATTTGCATTGAATCTTCGGAAAATCAACTGTTCTATATCGGTGGTTAGATTGAACTCAATATGATTCGGTAATTCCAGCTCATAAACGGTGTCTGTCTTAGAAGAGGAGGAATAATCTTTTAGCAATTCATTCAAATCAATTAGGTCAGAACTTAGCTGTGCATCCACAAAAAGATCCTGATTCTCCATAAGTATAAAGGGAATTACGTTTTGAAAATAGCCATCCAGAACCAGGTCACTGGATTCCACTTTGATACTCAACTCTTTTACCAAAACATCATTGTCGCTAAGTACAAAGCGACCTTCGCCCACCTCTATTGGAAGCGAGTACCTCTTACGTTGCATTCTAAGATTCTTTACATCGATGAATCCTTTAACACCCACGTTCCTGATATAATTTCTCTTGTGATCGGTGTAGGCTTTAAGGGAACCTTTGGTGGATATCTCAAAGCCCACATTCCCTTCAATCACCAACATGGAATCTAAAACTGGCACATTTGAATCTTTCAGATTCTCAAGATCCAACTCACCTGCCACTTTGAGATCCAGCTTCATTTTACCGAAATCCCATAGTTTGAAACTTCCATGGAATTCGTCAAATCCTATCTGGGAAGAAAATTTGTACACCTCTACATACTGTTGGTCCTTGCTCCTTGTTCCTTCGTTGTTTTGAGCGTGCTTTGAAGTGTACATCCCGTCAAGATCAATGTGCGTAAATATGAGGTTTAGTGAATCAATCGTTAGAGAAGCATCATGAGTCTTGAAGTCTACTCTAACCGTGAGCTCCTCTTTACCTCCGAGATCACCGCTGATTGAAACGATCCCACCGAATGCGTCGTCGAATGCGACCCGCGTCTGGTTCCGCTGTTCGCCCGGTCGTTCCCCCTGATGACGGTTGTGCCGAAACCGATCGATCCCCGCGATGCCGAGTCCCGTTGCGATCTGCAAATCGCGGCGGGAAGCATGCCGCGTTACTGCCGTCGCGATCTCTCCGACTTTCCGCACCGGCGCCGGTTTCTCGTCGCGGACAAAGTTCGCATCGCGGAATGGAAGGCACGGCTCGCAACGCTGGGTGACGGTTTGAAAGTCGGCATCTCGTGGCAGGGGGGCAACAAACCGGCGATCCGCAAAAGCCGCTCGACAACGCTCGACCAATGGATGCCGCTGCTGAAAATGCCGGGCATCGACTTCGTCAATCTGCAATACGGGGACTGCACGCAGGAGTTGGAGGAACTTCGAAACGAATCCGACGTGACAATTTCTCACTGGGAAGAATCCGATCCGTTGCAGGATCTCGACGGATTCGCCGCACAGATTTCCGCGTTGGATCTGGTGATTTCGATCGACAACTCGACGGTGCATATGGCGGGGGCGTTGGGTGTTCCGGTGTGGACATTGCTGCCGGTCTCTCCGAACTGGCGTTGGATGCTCGAGCGCGACGACAGCCCGTGGTACCCGTCGATGCGGCTGTTCCGGCAAACCGAGCCGATGGAATGGGAATCCGTGTTCGCCCGTGTCGCCGACGAATTGCGAGGATTCCGGAAACCGGCGGACACAACAACCGTTTCCCTCACCAAGCCGGCAGACGATGAAGCCGATACGGAACGACAGAAGTACGAGCAGATCTGGAGTCACGATTCTTACCGCGAGAAATCGCCGGGACTGGACAACGCCGACAAGATCAGTCTGATCCCCGAATTGCGAAAGCGAGGTTGCCGTTCGGTCCTGGATGCCGGTTGCGGCAGCGGGAAACTGATGCAGCGGCTGATGACGGAACATGCCGACGAGTTCGACGTGCACGGGTTCGACATTTCCGGCAACTGTCTCGATCCGTACTTCGACGGAATGAAGAACGAGGTGCTGACCGTGGGCTGTTTGTGGAATCGCGACGACCTGCCCGGCGAGTACGACGCGGTCATCTGCACCGACGTCATGGAACACATTCCCACGGATCGTGTCCCGGCGGTTCTGGAAAATCTGCGGCGATGCACACGGAAGTTCGCCTACTTCGCGATCGCGCTGTTCCCGGACGGCTTCGGCCCGCTGTTGATCGGCGAACCGCTGCATCTGACGGTCGAACGGCCCGGCTGGTGGTTTGCGAAACTGGGCATCGCGGGGTTTCGCATTGAAGGACAGACGGTGGAACAGCACGAAAACGGTCAAGACATGTGGTTGCATGTGTTTGCCGAGGTTGCGACCGAAAACGACTGAACGGAGGCGCGGAGCATGACGATGACGGGCGGTCGAGTGGCATCGGAACCGGGGATCACACGGTCTTCCGGGGGGT
>JADFON010000091.1 GCA_022562855.1 Candidatus Zhuqueibacterota bacterium
GCTGATTTAAGATTGTCAGGATTTTTCATGAAAAATGCCGATAGAACTTGCATTTTTATTTCTAATGTTGTATTTTTTTGCTTATGAAAATTTTGTTTGTGAAAATAATAAAGATAATTCTGGTCATGTCTATCGCTACAGCCTATGTGACCGCTTTCATGTTTTCTCCTTGGTTTCACCTGCATCCCGGTGAAGACCATGTTGATACGCCAGGAGATATATACCATTCCCATACGCCGGTCAGTACCTTTAATCCATTGGTTCAGGATAAAGATGTTATTCCTTCCCATGCAGATTTTCATACATCTTCTCAAAGTATGCAATTCGACTCTTTTTTAACCGGAGTAACCACACTTAGGACTGTTTCATTCATTACCCATTTTCAAATTGAAAGCAAAAATCAGCCGAATAATATTCCAGCGGATTTTAAAAATACCTTTGATATACAGCTCTACTATGATCTACAAAATAATTCTTTAATCTTACCACAAACAAATCTTGAAATTTATTTCACAAATCTTTCCCCTCCGCTTTCTTAATTAGATCCCGTTTTTACAATCAATATAGAAGTTCCTTACTCTGCATTTAAGACATTGTGCACCCTTGATCTGTACTTATTTTAAGGAGGATATTGCCTTGAAGGTTTATAAGCAAATCTATTCTTTCATAGTATTTATTGGATTTTTTGCTATTGTTCCGAATCAAAATGTATTCAGTCAATCGCAAACGATTTCAATGCGAGAGGCGGTAGACCGTGCTCTCACTACTCATCCGGAAATGAAAATCCAGGAATTTGCCATTGAAAATGCAATCGGAATGCATAAGAATGCATCGCTGGTTCCCAATCCGGTATTTTCGTATTACCGGGAAGACTTGGGTCTTAACGGCAAGATTCATGGAGAATCGATACTATCTGCGGAATTTCCTCTCAAATTTCTCTGGACGCGTTCGGCATCAATTACCGAAGCGGAAGAAAGTATTTCTGAAGCGGAATTTATACGCACCGATAAAATGCGTCAGATTACTTTTGCCGTACAAAAAGCATACTTAGACTACCATTATGCCAATCTTAGTCTTGACGCATGGCAGAACGCTGCAGCGATTGTTCAAAAAGCCCTCGATATAACAAACGACCGTTTAGCAGAGGGTGATGTTGCAGGATATGACCAACACCGTATAGCGTTGGAATATTTAATGTATGCACAAGCCGAAGACAAGTCAAGAATGGAATTGGAAAACAGGCAATTTCGACTTGCATTCCTGATAGGCTTATCTAAAAAAGATCCGAATATTGAAACCGTTGACGATTTTCCCCGACAATTAACAGTGACTACCGTAGAGAACATTATTTCTCAAGCAATGGAAAACAGACCCGATCTGAAAGCAGCCAAAGCGCAATTGCGGGTCAAACAGGCGTCATTTAATATTGCCAAGAAAAATGTGTATCCGGACATCATTCTCAATGCAGGTTACAAAAAGCAGGTTGATAATACAAAGGGTTCTATAATACAACTTACGGTCGGCATTCCAATCTTTAACCGGAACCAGGGCATCATTCAAAGCGCTAATGCTCAATTAGAACAGCAGCAACCGAAAATTGAGTATATGGAGAAGCAGATATCCCTCGAAATAGAACAAGCATATAACAGGTATATTCATATTCGCAATATTATCGATCAATTCTCGCTTAATACGTATCAGGTTCCCGAACGGGTACTTGAAATCGCTCAAACGTCATATTCTGAGGGAGAAATGACTCTCATCGAACTACTTGATGCTGTACGCGCTTTTAACGAGGTAACCCAAATGCGGTTAGAACTTTTTTTCAAATACCAATTAAGCATGTTCGAACTGGAGAACGTATCCGCTTCATCCGTGACAAGCTTTTAACAATTGTTACTATTTCATTTAACGAGAGGAACTGACATGTCAAAATTTATAAGTTATTTTTTGACCTTAATTTTCTTATCTGTATTGGTAAGCTGCAAAGCTGTTGAAGTATTAGATGTGGCTTCCGAACCGGAAGACGAAGGCACTTCCGTTACACTTTGGACGGAAAAAACGGAGCTGTTTCTGGAATACCCAACGTTAATAGTGGGTGAAGAAGCGGCATTTGCCGCCCATTTAACCGATATTAAAAATTTCGAACCCGTTACACAAGGTAAACTTACTTCCACGTTTACAAGCGAGGATGGCGTTGTAATTTCAAACGTTGCGGAAACGCCAAGTTATCCCGGGATTTTCAGACCGGTTATTACTTTTTCAAAAGCCGGGATATATGAGATGGAACTCCGTTTGGAAGGACCACAGGTGGAAGATATAATAGTAGTAAAAGATGTGCTCGTATATGCAAATAAATCCGACGTGCCTCTTCCCGGATCACCACCGGATGATGATTTAATCACTTTTCTGAAAGAGCAGCAGTGGAATATTGATTTTAAGACAGAACCTGTAAGAAAAAATGAACTCATGGCATCCATTCGAGCAGTAGGAGAGATTATGTCGGATCATCAGATGCATGCCGAAGTACCGGCGCCCATTAACGGCTTTATTCTTTCTTATCAGAATACCAATATTCCTTCTCAAGGATCATGGGTTTCCAAAGGTGATGTATTGGCAGTTATTTCGCCGCCGGCAACTATTGAAAACAGCCTTTTGGCTATACGGACAGAATATCTTCTTAGCGAGGCAGAATACGAAAGAACCGAACGCCTTTTTAAAAAACAGGCAGTTCCTGCAAAACGGTTCGATGAGGCAAAATTGCTGTTCGAAGCCCATAAAGCTAACTTTGACGCTTTAACAAAACAAATTGATTTTAACATTAATGGTAATGACGGTGATAAAGTTTCCATTCACTACCAATTAATGGCGCCCATCGATGGTTTTGTGGAGGAACTTCATTTCCATATAGGACAAAATGTAAAAACAGGTGAAAATCTCTTTACTCTAACAAATCTCGAAACCGTATTGCTGAAAGCGAATGTTCCGGTATCGCACATATCCGGTTTGCAGTCTACTCATAATGCATCATTCAAAGTAGAAGGATATGAAGAAGAGTTCGAAGTTGCCAAATTAAATGGAAAACTCGTTTCGATTGGCAATATTGTTAATGAAAAATCCCGTACTGTCCCGGTCATTTATGAACTCAAAAACCCCGGGAATAAATTAAAAATCGGAATGTTTGCCGAAGTATCGGTTAAGATTGGAGAATCATCCGAAATGTTATCGATTCCCAATTCCGCGATACTTGACGAAGATGGAACACCTATAGTATATGTCCATATTTCGGGTGAAGCATTCGCCAAACGAATCTTGAAGACAGGAATTTCCGACAGAGGATATACACAGGTCTTAGAAGGTCTTCTTGAGGGAGAACGAGTCGTAACGATTGGAGCTTATCAGGTTAGGTTGGCGTCCTTATCGACATCTGTGCCGGTAGGGCATGGGCATGAACATTAATTTAGATTTGACAACCTAATACCTCTGTATTATTGATTGTTAAGGAGATAAAAATGTTTGATAAACTTATAAAAATCTCACTGGAAAATAGACTTATTGTTTTGTGGCTTGCTCTATTATTGCTTATTAGCGGCACAGTAATAGCAATCTATCTTCCGGTAGATGTTTTTCCCGATTTGACTGCGCCTACTGTTACCGTAATTACCGAAGCGCATGGTATGGCAGCCGAAGAAGTAGAAATCCTGGTGACATTTCCTATTGAAACTGCGGTAAACGGGGCGACAGGCGTACGGCGTGTACGTTCTTCCAGCGCGGCGGGTATTTCGATTGTATGGGTCGAATTTGATTGGGGCACAGACATATATATTGCACGTCAAATCGTCAACGAAAAACTGCAAATCGCCGGAGCCTCACTTCCCAAAGGCGTTGAACGTCCGATTCTTGCTCCGATATCTTCTATAATGGGTGAGATAATGCTCATCAGCATTACCAATAAAGAATCAGGAGAGGGTCAAAAACTGAGCGACATGGAATTGCGGTCGTTTGCCGATTGGACAATTCGACGCAGGCTGCTTTCTGTTCCGGGTGTATCACAGGTTGTACCGATTGGCGGAGAAGTGAAACAATACCAGGTACTGGTCTCACCGGAAAAACTCGTTGCATACGACATTTCACTTAACGAGGTTCTAAGGGCAGCAGAGGCAAGCAACATGAACTCGTCCGGCGGTTCTTATATGGACGCCGGACAGGAATATCTCATTCGCGGTATCGGACGTGTGCGGAATCTGGACGATCTTGCAAACTCTGTCATTACCATGCGCGGCGGATTACCGGTGTTAATTCGCAACGTGGCTGAGGTTAAAATCGGACCGGCGATTAAATTCGGCGACGGGTCGGTAAATGCAAGTCCGGCGGTAATTATTATGATACAGAAACAGCCCAACGCCAATACCATCGAATTAACCGAACGGATCGAAAGTACTATTGCCGGAATTCAAAGCGTTATGTCTCAAGATATTGAGATAAACACTACTATTTTTCGTCAAAGTGATTTCATCCATGTTGCCATCGATAACGTCGTTGAAGCATTATATATTGGGGCGATTTTAGTGATATTTGTGCTGTTCTTTTTTCTCGGAAATATTCGTACAACGTTGATCTCCGCTACGGCAATTCCACTTTCGCTTGCCGTCACTATTATCGTTTTTTATTTCTATGAAATGACAATTAATACCATGACGCTTGGCGGAATTGCAATTGCCATAGGAGTACTCGTCGATGATGCAATAATATATGTCGAAAATGTTTTCCGGCGGTTAAAGGAGAATTATCATAGATCAGGAGAAGCGAAACGCGCGTCTATTAAAATAATTTTTGAAGCGTCTAAAGAAATCCGCGCACCGATGGTGAATGCCACTTTCATAATAATAATTGTTTTCATGCCGCTGTATTTCCTTGGCGGCGTCGAAGGAAGGTTATTGCGTCCCCTGGGGATTGCCTATATAACATCGATTTTTGCATCGCTGCTTGTTGCGGTCACCGTAACCCCGGCATTATGCGCTTATTTTTTGCCAAAAGCCAATTTTATAAAAAAGGAAGGAGATAGCTGGCTTGTAACACGATTGAAAAAAGTCTATAGTAAAATACTAAATTACGTTCTGCGTTTTCCCAAATCGGTGTTTATTTCCGCCGCCGTGTTCCTTATCCTGACGGTTGCTGTTCTGCCATTTCTCGGCAGAGCGTTTCTACCTGAATTCAATGAAGGTTCGCTTACGATCAGCGTTCTTACAGTTCCCGGCACCTCTCTTGACGAATCCAATAAAATCGGTCAACTGGCTGAACAAATATTACTATCCCATCCGGAAATAAAATCTACCGCACGACGCACAGGACGTGCAGAACTCGATGAACACGCCCAGGGCGTTAACGCCGCCGAACTTGACGCCCGTTTTGAACTCAACGGTAAGGACAAAGAGGTATTTCTTGATGAATTACGCAGTTCTCTTTCAATCATTCCCGGTACAAATATAACTATAGGTCAACCTATCGGTCACCGGATTGACCACATGCTTTCCGGAACGCGCGCAAATATTGCGGTCAAGATATTCGGTCCCGACCTCTACCGGCTTCGTACCCTTGCAGAGAGTGTTCGAGAACAAATGGAAGGGGTTTTGGGCATTGTAGATTTAGCCGTAGAACAACAGGTTGACGTACCCCAGGTAAGGATAAAAGCCAACCGCAGCGCCATGGCAACCTATGGCGTATCGGTCGGCGACCTTGCTGAAGCCATAGACGTTGCATTTTACGGTGAAAAAGTATCGCAGATTTTAGAAGGTCAGGAAAGTTATGATCTGATTGTGAGGTTTAATGAACAAAATAGGGGTAACATCGAACGCATTAGAACTGCATTATTCGATACTCCTCTTGGTCCGAAGGTTCAGCTTAGACAACTTGCTGACGTTGTTTATGAAAAAGGTCCGAATACGATAAGCCGTGAAAACGTTCAGCGTAAAATTGTGGTACAGGCGAATGTATCGGGTCGTGACTTGCGCAGCGTAATAAACGACGTTAAATCAAATTTGAGTCAAAATGTTTCCTTTCCGCCAGGGTATTATGTCGAATTTGGGGGTCAATTCGAAAGTGAACAGGCTGCGACACGTTTATTGACCTTTCTCAGCATTATATCCATCGGCGCAATATTTATGATCCTTTACGCTCAGTTTGGAGCCTTTCGACAGGCGTTACTCATCATGATCAACCTGCCGTTAGCGCTTATAGGCGGGGTTTGGGCGGTGTATTTTACCGATGGAATTATCAGCATAGCGTCACTCGTTGGATTCATCACCCTCTTCGGCATCGCTACCCGGAACGGGATTCTAATGATCGCGCATTATAATCATCTATTAAAAGAAGGTAAACCGCTCCGTGAAGCTATCGTACAAGGTTCATTAGAAAGATTAAACCCTATCCTGATGACTGCGCTCGCCGCCGGTCTCGGTCTAATACCGTTGGCGTTTGGCGGAGGCGAACCCGGCAAAGAAATTCAAACGCCGATGGCTATCGTTATTCTCGGTGGATTGTTTAGTTCTACTGCTCTCAATATGATCGTAATTCCGAGTCTATTTTATAAATTTGGGATAAGTAAAAAATAAGGTTCATCTGTATTGCTTTTTCATAATCTATTTTGATAGGTGTGTGGCGCCACAATCTATACACTTTCTATCGGTTCTAATTTTGCAACTGCAGGAATTATGTCATTTATTTGTGCTTAATACAAACTAATTCTTCGAAGGACCAAAGATAATAACCCCTTCATAAATTTGTTGCATTTGTGCCAAAAATGGGGGTAAAAAATTGTTACTAATGGAAAGATGTAATTCGTTGTGAATAAATATGATACGTTGTTAATTCTGAGGTTATGAATGAATTCATTATCGTTATCCGCCCTAAAAACGACAAGGGTGACCTGGTAAGACTGCTGGCAACCCAATGCAAGCACATGAATTATAACATTGACAGCATAAGACTGAAAAACAACATGATCTTTGATATCTCCGTAGAAGATATGGAGCTGTATAATTCCATATGGCTTG
>JADFON010000092.1 GCA_022562855.1 Candidatus Zhuqueibacterota bacterium
TATGCGGGGATTTTCGATTACTCTGAAATTGAGGAAATGGAAGTGTTACTCGTTACCTTCTGCTGAAATTATCCCTACTTTGGCGGAGCCGTAGAAAATTGCGTTGAATATATACTTGAAGGAGGTCTGAGCCTGCGCTCTGTAAATAGGATCGGCGCCCAGAATCACAATTTTGCCTCTTCCGAACGAGGCTTCAACTACGTTTGCTTTTCCTTTCAGATGATCGCCACCCTCCAGCCAGCCGCTCAAAAGAAGGTCGGAAGTGTTCGGATAAGACGCAACCACTTTGCCCTGGGAAACAGAATAAAAACCGGGACCCCCACCCCTTCCTCCGAGACTGCGATAGAATATTGAGCCCTCGGCATCGAGTCCGTATGCTATGGGATTATTTATGTTATTTGTCATCCTCAGTATAGAACCGGGAATATAGACTTCTCCCTGCGGTATATTTCTGCCGCCACTTGTAATGCCGAGATTAAAATTCTTGATTACAAAATCGTTGCTTGCACCGTAGGTGATAAGCATTCCGCCGTTTCTTACGAAGTTTTTCAGATTTTCAAGACCTTCCCGTCCGATCCCTCCCTGGTATTCCGGCGGGGTATTTCCTCCGCGACCATCAAGAATAGATCTTTCATTGTCATTAGCGAAAATGATCGCATCATATTTTGAATTCAGTTCACCGGCGATAAATACATCATTATGTGCGGACTCCATGTTAAATTCAAATTCCTCCAATACCCAGCGCGTCCATCCTTCGTTCATATTTCTTCCCGACCACGACTTAAACAGACCGATCTTGACCGGTTCAAGTTTGTAACCGTTTAAATTTCCCGAGGACTGGCGGGCAGTCAAGTCAAGGTTGTATTCCCGTGCAGCAGCCTTGATTTGTTCGGCTTTATCACCATCGTCAAAAAGTATGACCGTTCCCGCAGGATATTCCGTATTTCCATCGACGAAGTTTTCACTTGTCCAGTATATCCTGACATTTTCGGGAAGTAAATTGTTTAACGCTTTATACATCCCGTTTGAGTTGTGCGACATAATATAACCGTTTGGCGCATCCCCTTCTGCAATTTTTGGCAGTGGAATTTCCGGTTCAGTCATCAATTCCGTAGTCACCTGGAACTCTTCGTCAATCCATCTTACCTCGACCCCCATCAGAAGAGGAAGTGTGTGGGCGACCAAGTCATAAGGGCGGTCCAGAGGTCCGCCGGGATACTGTCTCAATTCGGGATACGATTGACGTTCAAGTAATGTTTTTGCAAAACTGTAATAGGGTTGATTCATAAATATTATTGCGCTTTCTGCGCTGTAATCATTACCACCGGCGGTGAAATTTCCTGTCGCTTTGTGTACCTCAACCGAACCGAATTGCAAAATATCGATCAACCATTTGGTCGTAAACGGGTCTTTTTGTCCGGCAGGTATAATCACCGCATAGGGTCCGGTTTTATCCGCAACGGCGTTTTTGCCAATCTTGTAAAAATTCGACAACCAAATCTCCCGGTTTAATGCAACATGTTCCAGGGCAGCCATCGCGGCTTCATGTGTATATTCCACGATCTTTGCAAGATTCCAGACGCCGCCCTCCCATGGTACCGGGTAGAACTGGGTCCGTTGTCCGCTTGGGTTTGTTTCGCTGGGCGCAGCCCATGCGGTTGTGCTTGCTGTTCCGTCAGAATACGCACCGAACCGTGATAATGGTGAAACGCCCTTCCCGGAGTCCATGAATCATAGGTGCTGTTGGCGTCAACTCCTGTATATCCTTTTGCCACAAGCCTGTTCTGCATAAAGGTTCCCATCATATTACTGTTCACCTGCAGGATGGGGTCGATGTTCGGTTCCCACGGGTCCTCGAACGGAGGAACAAATAACCTCGAACCGCCGCCTTTCTGATGTTGATCGACAACAACCTGCGGATGCCATTCGTCATAGAGTTTTTTGATAGATATCCGGGTTTCTTTCTGGGTGAACATATACCAATCGCGGTTGTTATCGTGACCGACATACCGCTGGTACAGATACGGCAAACCGGAGCCTTCATATTCGGTATCGACATATTTTCTATACCAATCGACAACCATCCTGTACCCGTCGGGGTTGTGATTCGGCGATAGAATGATAATCGTGTTGTCGAGAATAGAATTGATATACGGCGTATTCTCACTTACCAACCGGTATGCGGTTACAATTCCTGCCAGTGCGGGTCCTACCTCAGTGGCATGGATGCTTTCATTAATCCCGATGATAACCTTTCCTTCACGGATTATTTCGGCTGCCTCTTCATCAGTCGTTGTCCGCGGGTCGGCAAGTTTTGCGTTCATTTCTTTGTATTTTTCAAGATTTCGAATATTTTCCTCCGACGAAATATACGCCATCAGGTACGGGTTATCATCGGTAGTCCTGCCGACCTCTTCCACGATTATTCTGCCGGATACTTCGTCAAGCGCCCGTAAATATGCATTAATCTCATCAGGATGGGCAAGCTTTTTATCGGCGCCTATTATGAAACCGAAGTGAGACTCGGGCGTAGGAATGTTACCCGGAGGCGATTGTGAAGAACAGCCAAGACCAAAGGTAAATAGTGCCAAAGCTAAAATTCTGTATTTGAAGAACATAAAAACCTCCCTTGAAACTGCAATTAATCTTTAAGCGGTCACGCCTTAAAGTAATACTTTATAATTAATTCTTATTTCATTTATTTAATAAACCTTTAGCATGAGACGCTTTGTAATATCCTATTAAGGACCAGAAAAGAAATATCATCGAAAGATACAAAACATATATCTTTAAAAAATCAATATCCATCACGTATACAAAGATCAGGACGGAGTAAACGGTGACCGTCCACTTACCGAGCAAATTTGAACCTGGCACAACACCGGTTTTTCTTATTACAATTATCCCAGCGACAACAATAATAATATCACGCAAGACCAAAAGAATTAACGCCCAAAGAGGAAAATCTCTGTAAAGCACCAAACCGACCGCAATAGCCGCAATCGCTAATTTATCTGCGAGCGGGTCTAATATTTTCCCTGATTCCGTTATCTGATTCAGTTTTCTTGCAAAATAACCGTCAAGGTAATCGGACAGTATCATCAATAGGCAAATAACAAGTAGTTCGGTATAACCCCTCTGCAAGGACAAATAATAGACCATAAACGGGATTAAGACAATTCGCAGAACGCTGAATGCGTTCGGAATATTGACAATCCTGTTAAACCCACGATCTGCGTCATCAACTGTCATAATTCAAATTTGCAATTCCAAATTCTAAACTTACTGCTAAGATTCATGCACGATGACAGAATTTCATTATCTTACTACCGGCATCCCACTATAAAGAATCGAATTAAATATTAATTTGAACGTACCAACAGGTTGCGCTCTAAACATCGGTTCAAAACCGATAAGAACGACCTTACCATTGCCAAGAGTTTCATGAATTATAGTGGGTTTACTCTGAATGTGTCCGGGTCCCAGCAGATAACCGGAAACCAGCGGATTGGAATTCGGATACCTGCCAAGTATACGCCCCTGATCGGCTCTCAGCAATGTGTTATTTCGGAAAAAGATGTATGTCTCTTCCTGCATCCCAAATGTAACCGGGTGAGACGTATCTACATTGATCTTCAAAACCGATCCCGGTATGGAAAACTCCTGCCGGTCAAATTGTGCCGGGCTGATCCTTAATCCTAATGTCTGAGCAACATTTGTAACAGCCCCTGACCAGGCAACGACCGTACCTCCCCGACTTACAAAATCGCTTGTTTCTATTCTGATTTTTCTCAGCGCTTCCTGCTGAGTCTGTATCTGTTCCGGTGTCAATTGCTGCTGACCGCCTCTGCCTCCGCCGCCCGGTATCTGCGGAGAAATCGTATACAGCAAGACATCAAAACGTTCATTGAGATTTCCGGTTTCGAAGTCGTCATAATCTACTAAATCAAAATCGAATTCATGTTTCTCAAGGGTCCAGCGCATCCATCCGACCGGCATACTATTCGGATTATTTATCAACCCTATCCGCGGTTTTGAAAGCGGAACCTTTGTTGAGTTGTCGGCGCTGTTTGACTCAACGATTGTAATCGAAAGTTCATTTGACATATCCGCCAGGTCTTGCGCAACAGTACCCTGGTCTTCGAGGACAATGCTCCCGGGGGGAAGATCGATCCCATTTACCGTATGAGATTCTGTGATCATTGACAAAGAATAGCCCTTGGCGAATAATTTATTGACTGCTTTGAAATGGTCGATTGAATTTCCGCCGATATAAAATGTTTGTGCGTTATCCTGCCGAACGTTTACCGCCACCGGTACCGCGACCGTATACGGCTGGGTGTTTACCTCAAAAGTCTCATCTATCTTATCGTATTCGACGCCCATCTGGAGAGGCAGGTTCCAGCCTGTAATATCATAGGGTCGTCTGTCCGCCGGATATATTTGATTATCCATCATTCCGAGGAGATGAGCGCGCGCAGGCTGTGCAAGAAATGCAATGATACTTCCTTCAGGGTATGACGTGCCGCCTGCTGTAAACTCTTCTGTCGCAATTTCAAAATCGGTATCCTGTTTGAGCATTGTTTCGAGAAAATAGACAAGAGCGCCTTTATCATGCTGATCTGCCGGCATTACGAAAGCGAACGGTTTTTCGGACTCACCCTTTTCTACCGCTTCCTTGTTCATCGTATAATAATTTCTCATATACATGTCTTTGTTGCGCGCCGCCGCTTTTAATACGGACATGACAACAATCCTGTCCTGTTCGATTATATCACTTAACCTCCAAACCCGGTCGTCTTGCCAGGGAACCGGATAATTGATTGTGGGAGTTGGAGCGGAACGACCTTCCGGTTCACGGGGTGAAGCAAGATTTGCGCTGGCAACTTCCGAAAGAATACCGACCATATTGTGAAAATAGGGGGCTGTTCTCATTCCGCCATGCCACCACATCGTAAAACCCGCATGGTCCTCGACCCATGGATACCCGCCTGCAATAAGGTCTGTTGTCATGTAACCGCCGAGCATCTCCAACTGCCTGACGATCAGCGGGTTTATCAAGGGATTTAACGGATCCGTAAACGGAGGAATGAATATCCTGGCTCCCTGACCCTTTTGATGCATGTCAAAAACGATCTCGGGGTGCCATTCTTCGTACATTTGCTTCCCGACAATCATCGACTCTTTTTGTGTCAGCATATACCAGTCACGGTTGTTGTCATGCCCGGTATATTCACTATATATTCGTGGCAGTGAAGTTACATTGACGCCGGGACCCGGGTTTTGACTCATGTAATGGTCTGCGGTCATTTGCACTCCGTCGGGATTTGCAGCCGGGAAATAGACAAATACGACGTTTTCGAGTATCTGCTTGACAACATCGCTGTTATCGGTCGCCAAGTGATAGGCAATAACCGGTGAAGCCTGCGTTGCGCCAAGTTCCGTGGCATGCAAACTGCTCGATACAAGCACTACAGCTTTGCCGTTTTCAATAAGCCCCGGAAGCTCCGAATCGGAGGTCAATCTCGGATCAGCCAGTTTTTGCCGGATACTTTTCAGATTTTCAATATTAGCGAGGTTAGCCGGAGATGAAATTAACGCAGTGATCATCGGTCTGCCCTGTTCGGTCTCTCCATGCTCTACGACAAGCACCCTGTCCGAAGCATCGTCAAGCGCCTTGAAATAACTATAAATCTGGTCCCAATTCGCCATTTTATAATCTGTCCCGGGAACAAATCCTATCACCGATTCGGGTGTGGGAATCGATCCTGGGCTTACATTACCGACTTCACTTTGAGAGCACGCGAATAATAAACCGAGCACAGATACAAGTGTCACACAAAATCTGAAAAAAACTTTCATGATTACTCCTGTAGAAGTTTTATATAATGTTCTTGAATTTAGGAGAAATGGGAATTCTTCGAATATGCAAAACCGGCTATTCTGTTTTACATTGAACGCAGCAATTGCTTATAAACGCCTGAGGACAATACCAATCAAGAGAGTATAATATACCGTAGAATAGAGCCTGCGATAGTCTACAACGATGCGTTACGTACATTCAATATAATTTTCAAAGATTAGTTAATATCAACCTTACATATCCGTATATAAACGGGCCTACAAAAATTAGACTGTCGAATCTGTCGAGTATACCGCCGTGACCGGGTAAAATAGACGAAGCGTCCTTCACTCCTGTAGAGCGTTTGAAGAAAGATTCTATCATATCTCCGAGCTGTCCGAGAATTCCTATAATCAAACCGATTATGACGGCATGATGTAAAGGAAGCTGTTGAAAAAAAATGTATTTAGCCGCCACAACCGCACCAATGGCTCCTGCCAAGCCCCCAATTCCTCCTTCAACGGTTTTTTTCGGGCTGATTACCGGAAAGAGTTTATGTTTGCCAAACATTTTCCCCGTGAAATATGCAAAAGTATCAAGCATCCATATACTCAGAAAAACACAGGCGATGATCTTTCCCCCGGTGGCGTAGCCTGTTGCAAAGGGAGATTCTCTTATTAATATGAGGCTTCCGAGAAATAGCGACAGGTAAAAAGTAGAAAGACACCTGAATGCAATTTCAAGTAACTGCTTTTCCTTGTTGCGAACAGAGGCATAGGTCAACAAATAAGCGATAAAAACAATGGATAATATATATAAGTTCTTGCCTGAATAGAGATAAAAATCAAAAAGAATCGACGCCGATACTAAATATGAGAATAAATCAAATCTGCTGTACCCAAGTTTCTCCCCCATCAAGTGCATTTCATACAGCGACAGGAGCAATATGAGCAAAAGCAAGGCAAAAAAAAGCCATCCGCCCAAAAAAGCAAGGGCAAGCAGGACGGCGCCGCCGCTGAAACCGATAATAAGACGATTTCTGAGATTCTTGTTCCAGGTAAGACTCAAAGACAGCTCTGCGAGTTGAATTGGAGATGTTTATTCGAATATACAAGATTTAACAGAGGAAATAAAGCATAAATCTGTAAAAAAATATTATTTTTATAACTATTTTTCTGTTTTGTTAGCATTTTTATC
>JADFON010000093.1 GCA_022562855.1 Candidatus Zhuqueibacterota bacterium
GTAATATATTGAACTAAACTGATGAAATCAGAATTATTAAAAGGTGATTACCAATGAGATCTTTCATAGCTGTTGTTCCAATATTGTTTGTTTTTCTGTTTGCCGTATCCTGCAGCGACAGCCCTTCCGGGATATCGGAAACAAAAACATTGTTGAAAATCAACCTGACCGATGCACCGGGAGAATTTGAAGAAGTAAATATAACGTTTTCGGAAGTCAGTGCATTGTTCGGCAATCAGTGGATCATTATCAGCAGCCAGTCACAGACATTCGATCTATTGACACTCAGCAACGGACGTACTGCTCTGCTGGGTGAAGCCGAAGTCGAAGCCGGCAGATATCAGCAGATCCGCTAAAAAATCAGCGGCGGGGAAGTAGTTACCGGTGGGACATCATATCCATTGACTGTTCCAAGCGGCGCTCAGACGGGTTTGAAGTTCGGTCCGGCATTTACAATAGAACCCGGGATTACTTATGAATTAATCGTTGACTTCGACGCTTCCAGGTCTATTCATGCGACGGGTCCGCCCGGAAACCCGACCAATTTTATTCTAACCCCTTTTATAAGAGTGATTTTACAAGAACCATCGGGCGCAATTTCAGGACAGGTTACAAATTTCGAGCATCTTCCCACTGCTTATGCAATTGCCGGCGGAGATACCGTAACGTCAACCTCGATTGATAAGGTAAACGGTAATTTCCTTTTAGCTTTTCTCCCGGAAGGCGTTTATTCCGTGGCAATTTCCGATACGCTGGGAAATGCATATACAGAATCGGATATTACAGTAACTATAGGAGAAACGAACAATCTTGGACAGATTACGCTTAAATAATTTGATAATAATCGCTTAATGCGACACTGTTCATAGAATACTCCACCATAATATTTAGTAATAGAACACGTTGCGCTATTAAAGAATGATGCATAATGAGCATATTTATTATAGTTTACACTGAGTTCTCATGTCATTGCGATCCCGCATTACGGGAAGAAATCTCAGCGTAAATATTCTCAGCCAGCCTGCCGCTGACTCGGCTCCGTTTTTCGGAGACTACGCTCGTCACGTAATGACTACTCACGTGGCGGGAAAAGGATACTTTCTCTTGCTCTTAAACGGCTGACAAGCAATGATAATTGACCCGATGTATTTGTATACATGTATTCTAATACAAATTAATATGTGTCTACACAGGTTTCCAGGGATATTCGATATAGTGTGCTGTTTCTACTGCATGATCTTTTCCCATTATCCTCGAAACAACATGAAAGGACATGTCTATGCCTGCAGCGACGCCGGCGGATAAAATTAAATTACCGTTGTCGACGAACCGTTTTGTTCCGTCTACGTTTGCGTCCGGTTCAAGTTTTTTTAAAAGATCTATCGCTCCATGGTGTGTCGTTGCGGATTTTCCTTTCAACAATCCTGCTTTCGCAAGTATCAGCGCACCTGTACAGACCGACAGCATATATTCAACGGATTTGGATTTAGTCTTTACCCAGTCGACAATAACCGGGTTATTCATTTCTTTTCTTGTTCCATAACCACCCGGTACCAGTACAATGTCGGGTTCAGGGCAATTTTCTATGGTATATTTAGGATTGACGCTGAAATCGTTTCTGGCTATGACAGGACCGGGCTTTTCTGCGACAGTATACACGTTGAATGGTTCCAGGTTGTCGCGTCTTCCGGATACGGAAAAAACCTCAAACGGTCCTGCAAAATCGAGAACTTCTACGTCATCAAATATCAGTATCGCCATGTTTCTTGTAGATTCCATTAATGTCTGTCTTCTCTGTAACATGAAGTAACCATCCGAATTTACTATTCATTCTTGATAATTACAATTAATTTTGAATTGACATTAACTGCGGTATTCGATATATTCTCTGCTTATATTTTGAAAATCGCAGGTATTTTTCACTAAAAATAATTAAATAAAGCGCTTTCAGAAATGACAAAACAGAAAGTACCGGAAGAAATATGGCGTCAGGTTGATGCCGTAATTGCAAAAAGCAACAAATTTACCATCACTTCTCATGTGAACCCGGACGGCGACGCTGTGGGTTCGGAATTAGCGCTTTATAATTATTTGTTATGGCGTAATAAAGAAGTCAAGATCATTAATAACAACCCGCTTCCCGTGGTTTTCAATTTCCTTGTTGATTCATTAGAGGTTTTTGGCGTATTTGATGACGACAGGAAAACATTTCAAGATTGGATTAATAAATCCGACGTAATTTTTATCCTCGATATCAGCAATCCCGACCGTTTGAGCCGGATGAACGATTGCGTGACCGGTAGCGCCGCCTATAAAATCTGTATCGACCACCATGAGGGTAACGATCTTTTTGCAGACCTCAATATTATAAATGTTTCGGCGTGCGCCACGGCGGAATTGTTGTATGAGGCTCTTACGGTGCTCGATTACGACATCGATATCCGGACAGCGACAGCGCTTTATGTAGCCATATTAACAGATACCGCTTCGTTCACGCACCCAAATACGAGCGAAAGCGCTCATCATATTGCTTCAAAACTTCTCGGTCTCGGAGTCAAACCGGGTGAAATTCACAAAAAAGTTTATGAAACAAATACCTGGAAGCGAACGGATCTTCTGCAGCGGGCGTTGTCGGGTTTAAAAAGCGAATGCAACGGGAAACTTACATGGATGAAAATAACCGGTAAGATGATCGCCGCCACCGGGGCTATGCTGGAGGAACTCGAAGGATTTGTCGATTTTTCCCTTACGATAATTGGTGTTGAATTTTCAATTTTGTTTCTCGAAGTACCTGGAAAAGGAACAAAAATAAGCCTCCGGTCAAAAGAGTTCTTGAATGTTCACGAATTTGCGAAGCAATTCGGGGGCGGAGGACACAAACATGCGGCGGGTATCAGATTGTACGATGTTGAAATCGACAATGCGATAAAACAGGTCATCGAAAAAGCACGTGGTATTTTTGAGGAGTAGCGATTCGAATGTAATTTATGTTTCGAATCTATTGTATGAGAGTGTTGCATAATTGCCAAAATAAGTTTAAAAATCTGTATGCGGGGTCATCTCTGACCCCGCTTTGAGCACAAATGTTCGGGTCAGGGACGACCCGAACTACGGTGTTTTACGGTTTTGCAACACTCTCTGTAGGTATAATACCGCATCAAACTTATCCGCACATTTCGCTTGCCAAACATTGACCGAATTTGTACATTAAATCGTTATAAAATTTATAATTGAGTTGAGAGATTCGATGACTAAAAAATATTCTTGGCTGTTAGTCGCTACAGGAGAAAAAGATGAGGATTGAGTTTTGCGGACATGCCTGTTTTTTGGTGTCGGATAACGGACATTCGTTAATTATCGATCCTTTCCTTACGGGAAATCCGGCGGCATCGCGCAAGCCGGAGGATGTGAAGGTTGAGACTGTATTGTTGTCACATGGACATGGCGACCATGTCGGCGATGCCTTATCTATTGCAAAAAATAACGATGCAACAATCATAGCGCCGTACGAATTGGCAGTATACAGCGAGAAAAACGGCGCAAAAGTGCACCATATGCACATCGGGGGCGCACACGACTTTCCATTCGGCAGGGTAAAGCTGACTCAGGCGTGGCACGGATCGGCGGTTATGGATGGGGATATCCCGATTTATACCGGCAATCCATGCGGCTTTTTACTGACAATGAGCGGGACAACCGTGTACTTTGCCGGTGACACAGGACTTTTCGGAGACATGAAACTTATCGGCGACCGTCACGATATCGACACGGCAATTCTGCCTATAGGAGATAACTTTACGATGGGCATTGACGATGCGCTTTATGCATTAAAACTGATAAATCCGAAAAAAGTAATACCCATGCATTACAATACATTCCCGGTGATTGAGGTGGATGTAAACGTATTTGCCAATGGAGCTAAGGAGTCGGGTTATGAATGTATCATTCTTGAGCCCGGGGATTCTACCGAAGTATAGTTTCGGTATAGTTTTGTGGTCGGTATCTGTAGCCGGATTAATGATTCTAATATAGGGGTTGTGACTTTGTCATGACCCTTTTGTTTATATTTACACTTTGATATTTTAAAGATAAAACATGGACGCTAATAATAATTACGCTGAACTTCTAAGGCGTTTTTCGGGGCGGATTAAAAAGAACGAACCGCTAAAGAATCACACGACGATCAATATCGGCGGTCCGGCAGACCTTTTTTTCGAGACGGGTTCCACTGAAGATCTCCTTCAGATTCTGAAGACTGCCGTTCAATACGGGATTCCGACAGTATTGATGGGAGGCGGAAGCAACCTGCTGGTCGATGATAAAGGCTACAGGGGCTTGATAGTCAAATTCATAAACGATGACGAGCCCAAGCTTGATTTCCCTTTGATAACAGTATCGGCAGGATATTCCCTGAAAAGCGCGCTTGAGTTCGCTGCAGATAATTCGTTAAGCGGTCTTGAATTTCTTGCAGGCATTCCGGGTTCGGTTGGCGGAGCGGTATATATGAATGCCGGCGCATACGGCAGGACAATCGGAGAAATTTTGAAAAGCGCCGTCATTGTAAACGAAAATCATAAAATGATAACGGTAGACGTTGAATATTTCGGGTTTAAATACAGAAGTTCAAAATTGCAGGAGCAAACTGATACCGTTGTATCTGTTACACTTGAAGTGGCAAAAGGAAATAAAGATGAAATCTGGCGGGAATATGACCGTATAATCGGAATCCGGGAGACCAAACACCCAAAACCTACCGTGCCATGCGCAGGGAGTTATTTCAAAAATCTTCCACCGGATGAACCGGGGGGCAGGAGAAGACCCGCAGGATATTTTTTGGAGCAGGCTGGTGCAAAGTCGATGAAATCTGGCGGCGCTGAAGTATATAAAAAACACGCAAATATCATAATAAACTCCGGTAAAGCTACTGCTGCTGATGTTCTTAAACTTGCAGAGCAGATGAAAAAGGCGGTTTACGATAAATTTCAGATTAAGCTGCACGTGGAAGTCAGATTTTTGGATTCTGTCAAGGGGATAATGAGGAAATAAACGATAGTGTTGTTAGTTGAAATTCATTTAAAAACCAAAGGGTAATTCAACGGTTTGAGGTAAAGAAACCTTGATTTTTTATAAATTATTTATTATCATTGTTATCTAATTAATTTGGGGTATTGTGCACATAAATGCACAATACCCGGGTTTATACCCGGTATAACACTTAAGTCGGTACGGTGAACCACATAGGAAAAATAAGAAATTTAATAGGCTCCTGGGCAGCAAACAATCAAAAAACGACTCTATTTGTACTTGCCCCCCTGATAATTTACGGTTTTTACCCCATCGGTGTTGAGAATTTCCCGGGGTTGGTTACCATGTTGAGGGCAATAACGGTCATGATATTAATTGCGCTCTTATTGTCGCCTCTCAAAAGGAATCAAGTCGAAGTAGAAAAACCAAAGGAAGAAGAGCAATCCGGTAACGATAAAAGGGGCTTTAATAAGAATAATAACATAGATTTGTTTCGTAAGACACCCGACAACCTGCCAATCAAGACTTTACGGGACAGCGAGAAGAGTTTTCAACAGTATTTGACAAAGATTTTATCGATTATCAAGAAAACATTCGCGGCGCATTCTGCGGTAATTTATTTACGTGACCGGGAATTGGATAAATTTCGATTGAAATGTATTGTTTCAGACGAAGAAAAAATTGCAAGTGATACGGATCTCGATAAAGATAATGAGATTATAGAAAAAATTATTGATGAGGAATCATCGTTCCTTTTTAATGAAACTGACGAATACGTATCGGATTTACCTTATTATACCGACAAAGTAGAAATGGCGTGTTATATTGCCGCGCCGGTATATGTAGAAGAAGAATTAGATGCAATTTTATTTATAGACAGTAACGAACATAATGCTTTCTCTGAAGACTATATCGGTCTGATAGATACTTACTGCGGTATAATTTCAGAAACGGTTGTAAATTATAATACGCTTTTCGAATTTGGATATTCTGCTCAGCTTTTTTCGTTTTTTTACGAGGTTAGCCGCGGACTGATTTCGAATCTGAAATTTGCCGAGATTTTAGACCTTCTTTTGTCTGTAATGAAAGATGTAATCAGTTATGACAGATTGACAATAACAGAATACAAAACCGGAAGCGACCAGGCAAAAATAATACGAGTGGAAGGTCAGGAAGACGATTTTACCGAAAATACAACTTTTCCCATTAAAGAGGGGCTAAACGGCTGGGTTATCAGGAAGTGTACACCGATCAGGATTCCCGACCTTGAAAAAGACGATCATTTTTTGCCGAGATTTAGTTCACAGGAAAAATCGAACAAAAATCTCAGGTCGTTTCTTGCAGCTCCGATAAGTTATCACGACGTGTGTTTTGGCGCTATCAGTATAGAGAGTCTAAAGACCGACAACTTTAGCGAACGTGATGAAAAGATTCTTACGATGCTTGCCAATAATTTCGGTGTAGCCTTGGAAAGGAGTCATGCTCTGCAGCAGCTTGAAATGCAGGCTACTACGGACGAATTGACAAATGTCTATAATTACCGCTCATTTATGCAGCGGATCAGCGAGGAAATAGAGAGGTCTTACCGGTATAAATCGAGTTTTACTCTGTTAATGCTGGATATTGATTATTTTAAGAGTGTTAACGATAAATACGGTCACCTTGCCGGTGATAAAGTGTTATCGCTTGTTGCGGTCGCAATCAAGAAGTCTACCAGAAACGTGGATTTTGTTTGCCGCTATGGTGGCGAAGAATTTTGTGTGATACTGGTTGAAACCGGAATGCAGAAGGCTCTTTTAACTGCTGAACGCATCAGAAAAAAAATTAAAAATCTTGAAACCAACTTTCAAGATCAAATTATTAACGTGACGATAAGTATCGGTGCGGTTAAATTTCCAAATTCTTCAAAAGATTATGAAAAACTTATCAGTGAAGCAGATACCGCCCTTTACCGGGCAAAAGCAAAAGGAAGAGACTGTGTAGTGGCATA
>JADFON010000094.1 GCA_022562855.1 Candidatus Zhuqueibacterota bacterium
CACTTCTCCATAGATATTTGTCTGCGAATCGGCATTATTTTCGTCAATCAATCTGCTGATAAAATGTAGGGGTCTTTTTGATTTTGTTATTTGTATTAATAGAAAAAAATCATCCAGCGTAGGCGATGCGCCGCTTTTTTCTTCTTCATAACACCAGTTTCTAATCCCGTTTTCGCTTAAGGGTCTCAACCGGAGTTCACTGATCTTTTCACGAATGTACCGGTACGGATTTCCGTTTGCCGGAAAGTCCGGGAGTTCAGGCACATCCTTTTCGATCATCTGCCTCATCATTAACGGAATTGCATGTTTTTGATTCATCTTTCTGCCGTTGTAAAATACTGTTGTAATTTTCATAATAAAGTTCCTGATTTCAATTTTGTGTCTAAAATGCGGTTTTATTTATATTTCTTATTATAACAACATTGAAAGTAATAAGTTTTGCTAATAACTAAAGATTACGAATTAATTTCGAAGTTATCGATGACGGAGCATCAGGCGGGGAAAAACTGCGGAGACGTTTATTCGAGATTTATACACTTACGAATTGGGCGTACAAAGGGGTTATAAAGAATATCCAAAAAGAATCTTGAAGAGGTTATTTTTATTGTATATCTTGTTCCAAACGGTATGAATAAAATGAGGAGAACCGCACCATGTTTCTTGTACGTAATGTATTCCATGCAAAGCCGGGGAAGGCAAAAGAACTTGCCGCAATCTTAATAAATGCTTCAAAACATATGCATAAGGTCGGCGTCAAAAACACAAAAGTTCTGACTGATGTTGCGACAACGTTCTGGACGGTTGTTCTTCAGGGAGAAGTTGAAGATCTGAACGCTTATGTCGATATGGCAAAGATCGCCAGCAAAACTCCCGAGTTGGGTGAAGCAATGAAAGGATATTCAGACCTGATCGACAACGGTTTCCGGGAGATATACCGGATCGAATCGTAAGCAGATTTCTCGTTTTTTTTATAAGTGCAGGCAGGATTCAGATATAAAATAACCGTTATCTTTGTTTTTCGGAATGACGGTCGGTAAATAGCAAGTGTTTGTGCGCCACTATCCCCAAACCGGTATGTTGGATCAAACATACCCGGTTTTTAATTTCTTACATTATGTCTTGTCTGATATAAAAAAGAACCGTAAATTAGGATTTTCATACTCCAATCAATCGTGAAATTTTCCGGGATTTCCTTGATCTGGGACGGCAAAATAATTTAATATCAAAATGGAGAGGCTTTTATGAATAATGAAGCATTTGACCCGAATAAATTTAAAGCCGCGCAGGTCAAATCGTGGGATAGCGTTGCGGACGGATGGAAAAAATGGTGGAGTACTTTTGAGCGGATAACAAAAAGCGTGACCGGCTGCCTTATAGATATAGCGGAAATTAAACCGAATCAAAGTGTATTGGATATCGCCACAGGAATAGGCGAGCCTGCTCTTACGGTGGCTCAAAAGGTTGGCAGCGGCGGCAAGGGTAACGGCAACCGATCAATCACCGCATATGCTGGCAATCGCAAAAGAGCGTGCACAGGAATTAGGTTTATCAAATGTAGAATTCATGGAGTCCGATTCCGAATCTCTGGATTTTCCGGACGATCATTTCGATGCGATCGTATGCCGTTGGGGGCTGATGTTCCTGCCCGATCCGGTGACCGCATTAAAGTCAATAAACCGAATGTTGGCGCCGGATGCAAAATTTTCAACCGCAGTTTGGGATGCGCCGGCTAAAATCCCATTTTTTAGTATTGCGGTTCATACGCTTCAGGATATGTTCAATGTTCCACCGCCGCCACCGGGAACCCCGACCGTTGCAGGAATGGCTGACGGGGTGGTGGAAAACCGGATGGAACAGGCGGGTTTTCGTACTATCAAAAGAGAGGACATAACACTTGATTTTTCCTTTCCATCTGCCGGAGACTACACTCAACTGATGAAGGATATAGCTGCTCCGTTAAGCGCAATGATGGCAGACCAGCCGCCGGAGGAACAGGAACGATACTGGAAAACCCTTGAGGAAAAAGTAGTGAAGGAATACGGTACGTCCAACGGCGGGGTAAACCTGCCAAGTGTGGCAATTTGTGTTGTCGGTGAGTAACGATAATACCATTCTCAAGTATTTCAGCGATCTTGGTAACGAATATTTCCGATTTTAAACCGGAATGGCAGTAACAATTTGAATGAATGATAATAAGGTAAAATTGTATTTATAGAAGTAATATTAATACAATAATTTAAGAGGTTTATGAAGTAACAAACTCCTTTCAACAAATCCGGCATTATTTCTTCTAAAAAATATCATAATTGAAATAACGAAAATTAAAACATATAAAAAAGGTTATGTCAGAAAAAAATGTGAAAAGCACAACGAATACTCAGGAGATAAACCGGTTTCTGCCGGTACTGCTTTTGCTGTTTGTCGGCAGTGGCTGTGCCGCATTGGTATATGAAATTGTCTGGTTTCAGATGTTGGGACTCGTGATAGGCTCGACTGGTATCTCTCTCGGTGTTCTGCTCGGAACGTTTATGGGCGGAATGTGTCTTGGCAGCCTGTTGCTGCCCCGGTACGTCTCCGCAAAGCACCATCCGTTGAAAGTGTATGCTTATCTTGAGATAGGAATAGGAGTCATTGGATTATTACAATTGATCGCTATCCCGGCGCTTGGACATGTTTATTCCTCGATTGCAGGCTACGGCTTAATGGGTATATTACTCCGCGGATTTGTATGTTCGCTGCTTTTGCTGCCACCAACTATATTGATGGGCGCGACGCTTCCCGCTATTTCGCGATGGATAGAAACGACGCCCAAAGGCGTATCGTGGATGGGTTTTTTTTACGGTGGGAATATTGTCGGGGCAGTATTAGGTTGTCTTCTTGCAGGATTTTACCTTCTGAGAGTCTTCGACATGATAACGGCAACGGTTGTTGCAGCAGCGATCAACATGACCGTTGCAGCCACAGGATTCGGTCTTGCAAAGCTTGCGCCCGGCAGCGGGATTACAGATGAGAAGATTTTTAAAAAGGCGTCGAATAAACCCGGTATACGATTAGTACATGTGGCTATAGGACTTTCCGGGTTCTGCGGATTAGGCGCTGAAGTAGTCTGGACACGAATATTATCGCTGATATTAGGAGGAACGGTATATACATTCTCAATAATTTTAGCGGTCTTTCTGTCGGGATTGGGAATCGGCAGCAGTATTGCTTCGTTTCTTTTGAGAAGTATCAAAAATCCGCGTATTGCATTCGGATTTTGTCAGTTGTTTCTTGTTGCGGCGATTGCCTGGGCAGCCTACATGCTTAGCAGTTCTATTCCCTACTGGCCCGTCAGTCCCGACATATCAAAAAGTCCCTGGTTTAACTTTCAAATCGATTTGGTTCGTTGTATTTGGGCAATTTTACCGTCCGCGATTCTCTGGGGAGCCAGTTTTCCATTAGCGCTTGCGGCTGTTGCCGAAAAGGGGCAGGATCCGGCAAGACTTGTCGGCGGCGTATACGCGGCGAACACCTTCGGGGCTATTATCGGGGCAATAGTTTTCAGTATGGTTATGATTCCATGGATCGGTTCGCATCAGGCGCAAAGGCTTCTTATCATCATATCTTTATTGTCTGCGATGTTGATGCTCAGCCCATTACTATATAAGATAAGTTCTACAGTAAAACAAACCCGGCGCAGTTTGGCGCCGTCGGGCGTTGTTACTCTTTCGGGATCGGTGGTAGTAGCCGCTTTACTTGCCTGGGGCATACCGGGTATCCCTCCCGCTTTGATAGCCTACGGAAGACATATGCTCACCTGGTCTGAAGATGCGACGTATGTATATGTCGGAGAAGGAATGAATGCATCGATTGCCGTTTCAGAAATGAGTAACGGCGTGCGTAACTTTCATGTCAGCGGAAAGGTCGAAGCTTCAAGTGAACCACAGGATATGCGGCTTCAAAGGATGCTGGGACATATATCCGCGTTGTTTCACGAACAGCCGAAATCCGTTTTAGTGGTAGGCTTCGGCGCGGGAATCACAGCAGGTTCCTTTGTTCTCCACCCGGATGTTGAAAGAATAGTTATCTGCGAGATCGAACCATTGATCCCGGCGGTAACATCTCGGTTTTTCGGGTATGAAAATTATGATATTTTGAACGACCCCCGGGTCGAAATGATATATGACGATGCCAGGCATTTTATTCTTACGACAGATGAGAAATTCGACGTAATAACGTCCGACCCCATTCACCCCTGGGTCAAAGGTGCGGCAACGCTCTACACGAAAGAATACTTTGAGCATGTGAAAGAACGTCTGAATCCCGGTGGCGTAATCACCCAGTGGGTCCCGCTTTATGAAAGCACAGCGGACGTGGTAAAAAGCGAGGTCGCGACGTTTTTCGAAGTATTTCCCGAAGGCACCATCTGGGGAAACGATATTGCGGGCAGTGGTTATGATGTGATTATGGTGGGTAAGAAGGGAGATACGACTCTCGATGTTGACAAACTACTCGAGAGGATGGTCGATTCCGA
The DNA here is from genome assembly GCA_022562855.1 of Candidatus Zhuqueibacterota bacterium. Classification (GTDB taxonomy): domain Bacteria; phylum SM23-31; class SM23-31; order SM23-31; family SM23-31; genus JADFON01. Next base: position 4,514 of record JADFON010000094.1, read on the forward strand.
TCATTTCTCTGTTGCCGAATCGCTTGGCGAAGTGGGATTCTACTCTCTTTTCGATTTACTGGCAACCTATGCGGGCAGGGGACCTGATTTATCGGAATGGCTGAAAGATGCACAGATCAACAGGGACCGAAATTTACGGCTGCAATATCTTGCCGGTATGGGAGTCGATAACTACCTTGGCTCCGAAATTTACAACCAGATACTGAATTACCGTAAATTCCCGGATGATTTTTTTATCGGCTCCGAGCAGGTTTTACAAGCCTTGAGAGAGACTATGAATTTGAGGCAGCAAGAATGATCCTTCAGCAAATTAAACTACAATTTGCTCAATTTTGCAATCTTTGAGACATTATCCCCGGTGATATTTATTGGCGGACTTATGCTCGCGATACTTTTCAATCTCTTTGCCGTTCTCCATCTGAGTTTTGGGCAGGATACAAGCGAATTTATCATAAATATTTCAATAAAGAAAAAACGGTTTAACCTGATTATATTGGGCATTGCCGGATTATTCTTCTTTATTTTTATGCTTTACGGATTCTTGGAAAACTGGATAATACGCAACTGATATGGATAATTTGTTGATTTCCATGCGTCAAAAAACTATATTGACTAAGTAATTGGGATAGTCCTAATAATATATTGAAAGGTTTAAGCACATGAAAAAATTCACTTTTGCAATAATGGTGTTGCTCATTTCCGCCGCATCTGTTTTTGGACAGGAGATGCCGCTAAAAGTATTTATATCGGTCGACATGGAAGGTCTATCCGGTGTCGTCAATGGTAGCGATGTGAGCCGAAATGGAAAAGATTACGATTATTTCCGGGTAATTATGGCTGAGGAGACAAATGCGGCAATAGAAGGCGCAATTGCGGCAGGCGCAACGGAAATATGGGTACGCGATTCACACGGCGCCAAAAACAACCTCCTGCCGGGAATGTTGCATACAAAAGCGAAACTTCTCAAAGGAGTGATCGACACGCCAAAAAATATGATGGAAGGTATCGATGAGACTTTTGATGCGGTCTTGTTTGTAGGATACCATGCCAGAGCGGGAACACCAAATGCAATTCTTGAACACACATCAAACGGCAACGTCATCGATTTTTCGATAAACGGGGTTTCTCTGCCGGAAGCAGGATATAACGCTTTGATCGCGGGATTATATAATGTTCCGGTGGTATTTCTATCCGGCGACAAAGCGGTCTGCGACCAGGTAACCGGTCTTTTCGGAGATATAGAAACAGCAGCCGTGAAAGAGGCTATAAACGACGCCGCAATAAACCTTCATCCGAAAATCGCACAGCAAAAAATATACGCCGGTGTTGTGAGGGCATTGAACAATATTGACAAATACACACCCTTCAAATTGTCGCCGCCATACACGATGGTGCTAAAAGTGAGAAACGAAAAAGAACTCGTTGCGGGGGTCAGAAAATCCGGTGAAGGTGAGTTCACTTTTACCAGTAACGATCTTCTCGAAGTGATCGATATGTTCAATAAGATGAAGTGAAAAAGTTAGTTACGTAATTAAAATTAAAACAGTTACGGGGAAAAAACTATTTGACGAAGGTAATAAATTGAAAATAGTTAAAAATTCATGAAATTAAGGCAGGATGTTATTTAATAATTGAGACAAGCGATAAAGAAGGATGTGTTGCTCCTCTTTCCATATTTGTTAACTTGATAACATTTGATCCTTTCAGATCCATTAAGTGAATTTGCGATCTAACATTGTCAGAGCTTGCTGAATACGCTATTTTCGAACCGTACACCCAGGAAGGCCAACGCTCATTAAAATCAATTGTCCTGGTCAGGTTTACCTGGTTCGACCCATCGGAATCCATAATATAAATATCCCAATTCTCGGCTTCTCTTCTACTTCTAAAGGCTATTTTTGTACCATCCGGTGACCAGGCGGCATAAATACCATCTTCATTATTAATAGTCAGCCGGACTTTGTTTGAACCATCCGGATTCATAGTATAAAATCCAATATTACCTACTTCTAAAAAAAAGTAAAGTATCCTTGAGCCGTCAGGCGACCACACAGGTTCAATATTAGACTTAGAGATGCTTGTCAGCCGTTGTAAGTTTGTCCCGTCTATATCGATAACATAGATCGCCCATCCAGTATAGCGTCCCGTATTATTTGCGTCGAAAACGATCCGTAAACCATCAGGCGACCAGGCAGGATTCCAGGATGCCATCGTGTTATCTGTCAATTGTGTCTGATTTGAACCGTCGGAATCCATCAAATAAATATTCCGTTCACCGGTTAGTTCTGTAAATTCTACGCTCGGTAAGTCTCCTCTTCGTGATGAAAAGACTATTCTTGAACCATCCGGTGAAAACGCGTGATCAAGATTCGAATAATCCCCATTTGTGAGTTGAACTAAATTTGAACCATCAATATCCATAACATAAATCACTTCACGTAAACTTTCAAGATCCGTAGTTATGAATGTTA
>JADFON010000095.1 GCA_022562855.1 Candidatus Zhuqueibacterota bacterium
TACAGGTAATCAAGCTAAAATAGCAAAAAGATTTTGTAGCTATATAAAAGCGACCAATTTTACTTCCGCTCAATACGTTCTACTAAACCAACCCGTTTTATGATTTCTGTGACCAGGTAATCATTTTCAAGATAGGCATATAAATTTTCTCCGGGACAGGCGGTGCCGGCATAATCTCTGTGTCCTTTGAGTGTGGAGGGGTCAATATCATATTCTTCGCACTGCCATGCCATTAAGTTGATTAAGGCTTCAAGTTGTTCAGGAGACGGTTTCGCATTTTCATAGTTGCCGATAACACAGGTTAACAGGTGCCCGGCAGGGTCGTAGGTTGTGTTGGTATCACCCGCAAATACGGGATCTCTTGCTTCGTAAATAGTGCCGCCAGGGTCAATCATAAAATGATAGGGAATATCCATCCAGCCGCGTTCCTCTCTGCTCCAGGTTTGAAGGGTTCTCAAATAATCGGCAGTGTCACGGTCCTTGTCAAAGTCCTCACCGCTGTGATGCAGCGTAATATAAGACAATTCATGTTTCCGGCTTTCATTAGTAGCGCGCGCGCTGCCCCACACATCCTTGGAGACTATTTCAACCCGGTAAGCTGAATCTAAAACCGGCGATTTTTTAAATGTACCAATAAGCATGACAATGGAGCCGGTGATGAAAATAGCGCCGGCTGCCTTAGCGGCATATAATAAAAATTTTGGTAAATTTGTCATAGCGTCAAATGTATTTAGTTATTTGTTCAATCTAATTTTTCCTACCCGCGAGCTAATATATATATGTACCAATTAATTTACAACAGGTTTCAATAATTGGGCAAATTTATCCAAACAATTACCCTTGACAAATGACTGGGATATTTGTAACTTTTTGTACTTAGTGCTAACGGAATTATCTCAAAAAAAATATATAGGAGTATACAATGCGAAAGGTTGCCATTTATGTTTTATCGGTTATATTCCTTGTTTCGATAAGTTCATGTTCAAGGGATGCTGCTGATTTAGTTCTCAGAAACGGAAGAGTTTATACCATGGAAGAAAGTATGTCCTGGGCATCGGCTGTGGTTGTAACCGGCAATAAAATCACCGCAGTACTGGAAAATGATGCCGATGCGGATGCTTATATAGGTAAAGGTACAAACGAAATCGATCTGAACGGTCGTTTCGTCATGCCCGGTTTTATAGATGGTCATACCCATTTCAGTGGCGCGGGCGCGCTTATCAATGGCGCTAATTTGCTGACGGTCTCGGATGATAACGGTCTGAGGGAAGAAATGACACGTGTTGTTGGAATTTTGGAAGGCGGAGAGTGGATATCCGGAGGACTTTGGGGTGCCTATGAAGAATGGGCGCTTGGAGCGGATGATGCGGAAAAAAAGAAAAGTGGAAGATGGGAACCTGACCGGTCGGCAATTGACGATATAACCCAAAATAACCCGGCTTTTTTGAACAGCTTCGACCGGGCGCTGTATTTGGCAAATACAGCTGCTCTGAAAGAAGCCGGTCTGGAAAACGCTCCCGTTGAGGGGATGAAACTTGATGGAAATGGAAGACCGACGGGGCTGATTTACAGAGGTTCTCCTGCAATAGGAACGATAAATGAAGCGAGAAGGAAAAATCCGAAATCGCCAAAAAGGATACTCGATGAGAACCGTGCGGCATTCAAGAGACTTCGTGAATCGGGTGTTGTAGAGGTCCACGACAATACAAGTGATGAACAGATGCAAAGATACGTTCAACTGCAGAATAACGGAGAATTAACAGCGAGAGTCTGGATGAGACCGCATATTCCCTTTGCACAGGAATTTGTAGATAAAGGAATTAAAATGGGAACACATCCGGTAACGGGGGAAGTCGATAATTTTCTAAGATGGGGCGCATTTAAAGCACACATAGACGGAATTATGGGGAATCATTCCGCATTATTCTTTGAACCTTATGATGACGAGCCGGACAATTATGGAAGATACAGGAACGATACCAGTGAAGACCCGGATTTCAAAATCGGCGATATGGAAAAATTATATACTAACATAAAAATCGCCTACGAAGGCGGATTTGTAGTTAATGTCCACGCGATAGGTACAAAAGGAACCGCCTTGATGCTCGACACCTATGAACGCCTGATGAAGGATATTGGTAAAGATTTAAGAGGATACCGTGTTATACATAACCAGGTAGTACGACCTCAGGATTTTCCGAGATTCAAACAGTTAAACGTGATCGCCGAAGTAAATCCGTATCATTTGTCGGATGATATGAGGTGGATGGAAGAACGAATCGGCTATGAACGTAATAAGGGAGCCTATGCTTTTAAGTCGTTTCTTGACAACGGTGCGACATTGGTATTTGGGTCGGATTGGCCGGGAACTTCAGCCGCCGAGTATCATGTCCATCCAAAATACCTGCTGCACGCGGCGGTTAACCGGACAACGGTTAACAATACTCCCGAAGGAGGTTGGTATCCCGAGCAGAAGATCTCGATGCATGAATCGTTAAAAGCTTACACGATCAATGCGGCGTATGCTACGTTTGAAGAAGATGTTAAAGGGTCTCTTAAAGCCGGCAAGCTTGCCGATATAGTTGTAGTTGACCGGAATCTCATGGAAATCGATTCTAACGATATTCTGAATATGAATATCGATATGACCATTGTGGACGGGAAAATCGTTTATGACAGAAGCAAAAATTAAATGCGTTTACGAAAAACAGCAATGTGTAATGCAGTAAAATCTTAGGAGGTCCAAGAAGGCATATTTTAATCTTGACTAATTTTTATATTTTTTGTACTTTGATATAATTACTATTCCTTATTAAAATAATATAAACGGGGGTAGTTTATGGCTATTGGTGATGTACAAAACAGATTTGAAGCCGGAACCCAGATTACTCAAATTGGCGGAAATACCGGTCAAAATCGTCAACAGATCAGACCACCGGTACAGCAGGATAACCGGGTAAACGCATTAACCGATAATAATAACGACAATACTTTACTTGCCCGGAACACCGAGCCTGCACAGACCAACCAAAATCCGCCTCCTGACCAGTCGGCAAGATTGAACAGGCAGGATACCCTCGAAATTAGCGGCGGGGTGCAGATAACTCAAAACAACGAGCCTGATTTTACGGTAACTGCTGCGACCGAAAACAAGAATGCCGGAGGGCAATCGGAAGATACCATACTTCTAAGTACGGATAATAATTCGGGAGAAACGGAATTTACACCGGTTAAAGCTGAAAATCAGGATAATACGTTAGACCAAGCGGTTGAGCGGACAGCAGACGATCAAATATCAAATATAGAGAATACTAACGCCGCAATTGCGGCTACTCCTCCCCGCCAAACTGCTGCAGCAAACGCATTAACACAGGAAAATCAGGTCGGTACAAGGCTTGATACTACTGCCTGATACGTCTATTTATTTTAATTGGTTTTCCTGATAAAAAAACCCGTTACGGTATTCTTCGGCATATCCTAATGCAATCCAGTTAATAATTGCTTCGGAAAGCGTGATAGAGCGTTTTCTCGAATTTTTTAACTTGCTCTGAAAGGAAAAAATTGCCTCTATTTGATTATCGCTAAAGGAACTTTGTGTATGAATTGCCATAATAACTCCCTTTGATGTAAGGTTTACGTTATAAATTGCAAATTCAATGCCAGTATTTCCATTTTGAGCTAATAGCAGGATTATTCAATCATAATTACAGTATGAAGAGATAGTTTATTATACTATTATCATCGTCTTGCTGAATGAGAAAAATTAATTTAAGTAGAAAAAAAATATCCTATTAAGCTGGAATATAATAGATAATGATCGTAAATCCCGATTCCATAGAATTCGAAAGCCTGGATGATCTTTGTATTTTTGTCAGGTATAACTCGAAGAACAGTAAATCAGTACCGGCGGGATATATCCTTGCCGAAGACCTGATGAATAACAAAGGAGGGGTATTATATGCTAAGGATACCGAACTCGATGCCGCCCGAATAACTCGACTTCTTCGAATTCTCGAAAACAACCCGGAAATTAAACCCTCATTTTTTATTAAACTCAATGATATTGTCCTGAAGATCGAACATGGGAAGATTTTAGCAGCATTAATCCGGTTAATAGAATCTAAAGCCAGTCGGAAAGTATACGCAAAGTTGATGTTTTCAGTCAAAACATTGATTGAATCGAGAATAAATGATATTCTAAAAGAGCCGGAGATAATTCTCTATATTAGCAAACTGAAATTTCTTGAAGACAAGTCGAAAAAATCAACTATTAATCCGTTTTATAATCATACCCTGAACTCTCTTATCTTTTCAATGGGGATTACAGCGAACCTGATTGAATCAAACCAAGAAAAATTTGAACCAAAAGAAATTGGTGAGATAGGATTAGTCGCGCTTTTGCAAAATTCCGGAGGCTGGGAAACAAGCGGGCAATTTATGGATTTGCCGGTTGAAGAACGCAAGAAAAAGTTTATTGCGGCGAATGAAAAAAATCAAAACAATTTACAAATGTATAATGTGAAATCGGAGGTATTGGAGGCGATAGATTATTGTTACGATTTCCAGACAGGTAATTTTGATTTTTTTCAAGATGATACTAAAACTGCAATGTACGCCAAAATCGCTTGTGTAGGAGGCATCTTCAATGAAGCGATAGCGGGATTATGGGGATCCGCCAGGGCTCCAAGAGAAGTAATTGACAGTTTATATTTACAGGCTCAGGCAAACAAAATTCCAAAGTCGCTGGTCGATGCTCTGGCAAAAGGTTTGAAATTTAATGACCTTTTCGACTTTTACCGTGAATTGGAAGTCCTGAATAATCTCTGCAAAAGAGATTCCGGGAAAGCTTATCCCATGACCGGATTCAAAAGCCCGGTAATATTTGTGTGTCAACACAACCTGTATGATTGCAAAGAATTTGTTGCCAGCGCTAAATCAATAACAGTGTTTAAGGAAATGGGTGGTCTTGAAGAAGGTTCTTACGGAAGGTGCGAGGGTTTGTCAGACAAATTAATAGATTTTTATGAAGGTCATTACAAAGAGATAAAAGACGACGTGACATCGAAGAAGTTAAAATCGGGGACTAAGGAAGACAATAATTCTGTGGAGGAAGCATCAGACGAAAAGGATAATGAATCTAAAGATACGTAAATAGTACATACATTAACGCATGAAAAAAATCAAACAATATTTATCAAAATCCCGCCATTAGATTGTCCGCATTATTTCCAACGTTTTTGCGAATTTATTCAATCCTTTCCACCTGTATTTATTGGAGTTTACCCACAAATATTTCCTGCCTGAATTACCAACCGAAATATAATTAACCTTTCTCAATCTTTTTTCTTGACTAAGCTGTTTGTATGTGTTATTTTAGTGGTGTACTTCAACACAATAGAAAACATGTTACTTGCAAAAAAGTACCACAAAACCACTCTTGTTTTATGTGGTACGGTAAAAGATTCACTCAAGAAGTACTTTGACAGATACATCGCTATAAACCTTCCGGATGAAATTCATGCTAACGGAGTTTCAGCGATATTGAGTTGTCATCCGGAATTTGACAAAACGACCGATCACGCAAACTATGATGCTGAAATAGAATTCTACAAAAGGGAGACGCCGAAAGTTTTAAAAAAAGCCCTTGAACAATATTTTTATAATAATCCTGACACAGCATATAAATTAGCTGTAGAAGCAAAGACAATTGCCGGGAAGAAAGGATTAGAAAAACTCCTCGGCTCATCTTATATAGGAATAGCAAATACCTTTTGGGTAAGGGGAGATTATCCCGCTGCGCTGGCAAATTATATGAATGCCCTAAAAGTATTTGAACAAATCAATCACAAAAAGGGAATAGCAAGTGCAAATTCAGGCATCGGCATTGTTTACCGCAACCAGGGCGACTACCCCAAGGCATTGAAACACTACTTTGAGGCATTGGAAATTGGGAAAGAACTTGGAGATAAAAGCAAAATAGCAGTCATCCTCGGCAACATCGGCATAGCGCTATACGCCTGGAACAAGCTATTCGGCGAGACACCTCGTGGGCCCGACCGAGGAGCCCCCTTTGTGTGGGGTGAGGCGCTGTCTTACGCCGGTGTGAATGCCGCGTACGGATTGCTCACCCAGTTGGAGCGTCTGACCATCCCTAAGGTACTGACACTCGATGAGCTGGCGACTTTCGCGGTCTTAGCCGCCATCGTGGGCTCTCCTTACCGAATGCTCCAGCTGGGAGTGGGTTATACCCTTTTTCCGCGTCTGCGGGCCACCACCACCATCTCCGAACGCCGACGCTTGATTTGCCGGGAGGGGTTAATAGTCGCCGCTGCGGGTGCGCTGGTGACGCTGGGCGTGTATGTGGCCTGCGTGAGTCTGCTGCCCGTTGTCCTGCTGTATTGTCCTGAGCGCTGGTTGCAGCGGCAGACGCTTTTTGACGCTCCGGTACGCCGCCTGGCGCCCCGTATCGAACGTCAGGGTACCGTGTTGACAGTAGCGGCAATCAGCCTCGCGCTACTCGCCGCCATCGGTGCGAGTCGGCTTGAGTTAACGAGTGACAATAACAAGCTCGAAACCAGGGGGCTGATATCGCGTGACCTTCAGGATCGCATCGCCGAGGAGCACAATCTGAGTACGTCGCCACTGCTGCTGCTGTTTGCCAATGCGGGTGACAGCCATGAATTGCTTGCCGCCGATGAACGGCCAGCTGAATTCAGCTCGATTTTCGATGTCCGCGAGGTTGACGGATTATTGCAAATCCATACTGTTTCGAATCCATTCCTGCGCAATGAGTTCGGGCGCATCGTCGCATTGCTGCATGACTGGATTGATAGCGAAGGCCTTGGCGAATGGCAGCTCAGTGGTGCTCCGGCACTCAACGCACGAATTGACGAATTGCTGGGCAAAGATGTTTCAATGGTGCTGCCCATCGCAGGCCTCGCAATATTTC
>JADFON010000096.1 GCA_022562855.1 Candidatus Zhuqueibacterota bacterium
CAAAACACACCGGGACGAACCGAAAATGACACGCAGATTCAGGTTTTCGAACCGGCTCAACGGTTGATATCTTCTAATGTCCAGGATATGTCTGTCGTAATCCAGAACACTTCCCTTGACCGGCTCCATATATTCCCCTTCGTATTGAATCCACCAGCCTTTATCGGTAATGCTAAATCTATTCCTGGTATCAATTATGCCGAGGAGAGAAAATCCTTTTCTTTCTCCATTAGTAATTGCGGGATTATTTCTGAATATCTTATCCCCACCAAAAATAGTCCAATTTGCAGCATTTTGCATACTTGAAAAATTATCAGCAGTATATTCAAACCTGACCAGCCCTGTGTTTGAAAATTGCCGGCTTATATACCCTGTAATTCCTTTGCGATTATGATAATCGAGAAAATCCTCCTTAAGAAATACTGCAGCAAGACTGTTTTCGTGTCTGCCGATTATTAATTTATCATCGGTGTCTGTAAGGTCGTAACCCTTCACGCCAATGGTCAGGCTGTTTTCATCAAGAAATCTTCTTTCAAGACCTATTGTATACCGCCATTCTTCCGATTTAAATCCATAACCCACATTACCGTAGAGGTTAAAAAATTTTCTGTTGAACGATTCTCTTTTTGAAATATCCAACGACATAAACAAACCTTCAACCCTGTTATACCTGAGATCAAATCCTTCATCAAAATCATCTGCAAAATGGTCGATACCGAATTGCCTGCGCGAATCAGCCTGTACCGTCCAACGCCGGGAAGTCCGGGCAGATCTATCCACAAAACTTCGCCAGCTTATCTGTATCTCATCTCCAAATATTATTGCTCCCGATCTGCGGATAATATCTCCGCTCACTGCGATTGCATCACCCCGTATCACGCCGCTACGGTTTATAATTATGTCACCTACGACAACAATGACCGAGCCATTTATTTCTCCATCGATTTCAAGATCTCCATCGGTAATAACGATGTCCGCATTTATCCTCTCATCCTTCTCAACAAAATAATTTCCGTTGTGCCGTTCGGTTTTTTTGTCACTATCACTCAAAAACCGTTTTTCTGCTGAGCGTCGAATTTCGTCAAGATTCCGGTTTTGTGCAATACCGCTCCCTGAATTAATAGCGATTAGAATAAACAAATTCATGAAAAGTAGAGCTATAACTCTGTACAACCCCCGTTGTATCTCATACTTTCTCATTGAAAATTCTCCAATAGTTTTAGTTGATTTTTCGAACCCACTTTTTCAGGGAGACTAATGGCAACTTCTGTACCAATGATTATTGAGATTGAAAAAAAGGAGGTTTACTGCAAAGCGGCGTGTCAAAAATCTACAAACGTAGTTAATCGACACAATTGGTGGTATTTACTGAAGATTACTCAAAATGCTATATCATTTGCTGATTTTCTTTCTTTCATTTTGTTTGAGCATATAGCAATAACCGTTGAATCTTGCACCGTCGGCTATCTGAAGCTGTTCAGTATAAATATCTCCCTGAAGAACGGCATTTTCTTCTAAAACTACACGTGTGGATGCTTTTACCGACCCCAAAACCATTCCACCTATTACAGCGCTTCTTGACACAACGTGCCCCTCGATTACTCCACCCTCACCGACAATAACATCTTGTTCTGACGTAACTCCACCTTCGACGTGACCATCGATTCTTCCGGAATCTTTTATCCGGATAGAACCTTTAATTAATGTTCCACGACCTACAACAGTGCCGATTGTGTCGCTTGCTTTAGTCTTATTTTGATTATCGAATTCCATGTATTAGTATTTTTGAAGAATATCGTAAATCTCCGGTCGCCTATCCCTTAGAAACGGCCTCTCATTTCTCATTTTCTCAATCAATGAAAAATCACAATCCGCTATCAGCAATTCTTCCTTGTCTGAGCCGGCGTGAGCTTGCATTAATCCTGCAGGATCCGTTACAAAACTGCCTCCCGAAAATTCGATTTTATCCTCTACACCTATCCGGTTGACCAAGCCGATATAGACCTGGTTTGAGAAAGAAGCGGCTTGCATCTCCATTTCATAAAACTCGAGTGGGTTTCCTTTGATGCCCGCCTGGGGAATCAGAATTATCTCCGCACCTTGTATTGCCAATGCCCTCATGTGTTCAGGAAAATGACGGTCATAGCATATTGCAATCCCAATAGTCCCGTGATTAGTCTTAAAAATCGGGAACCCGGTGCTGCCGGGATGGTAATAATATTTTTCATGAAAATTCGGCTCTTCGGCAATATGCATCATATGCGATTTGCCGAGCAACGTACCGTCTGAATCCAGAACAGGCGACGTATTATAATAAGTACCCGAATCATTTTCGAAAATGTTTAATACGGTGATCAAGCCGAATTTTTCCGCCAATGGCTGAAAACGTTCAACAGTTGGTCCCGGGATTGGCTCAGCATATTTAAAATATTTTTCCTCCTCATAATATTGTGGAAAAAACCTCATAAACCCCATTTCGGGAAAGCATATAATATGTGCGCCCTTTTCCGCAGCTTTTTCCATGAATCGTTCCGCTTTATTCATATTAGCTTGTATATCTTCTGCAGCGGAAATCTGTGCGAGGGCGATGCGTGTAGTCATCAAATTCCTATTTGGCAACAATTAGTTGAAATTGGACTTAGCCAATTCAAACGAATCAAAGGTTTTGAATATAGAATTTAACTTTGTAATTCTGAGAAGACTTTTTATCCGGTCGGTAACATTCAACAGCAGAACATCCCCTTTTGCCTGACGCGCTGTCGTAAGTGCGCTTATCAATATTCCCAATCCTGAACTGTTCATCAGTTCTACTTTAGAGAGATCAAGGACAATTTTCGTTTTTTTCGTATCAATCAGGTCGCGAATCAGATCATGCAGCGTTTTTGCGTCGGGACCTCCTATTACATCACCTTCAATCATAATCCGGACAATGTCACCGTCTTCGGATATCTTATGAATCACGCCATACTCCTTTTTTCCCGCAATTAAATATATGAAAAAGGCTAACTTTAGTCAAGCCTTTACTCCGATATTGCTTTGCAGGATTATTGTACAGTTTTACAAACCGTTAAAAACAAGACTAAGTACCAGGGTGCCTACCTGCTTTAGACTCGCCGGGCTGCATTTATCGGGAGTGTCATCAAGTGTATGCCAGTACTTTGAGCCTACCAGGTCACTCTGAATTATGTCAATTATGGGAATTCCAACCTGAATTAGCGGCTGATGATCATCGTATATTTCACTGCCGAGTTTATTTTCAAATGCCCGCAATTTCAATTCCTGTGCCCGCTTCCAGACTCGGTCAACAATATAAGGAAGCATTCTATATGAATATCCCTCTTTTTTAAGGCTCAAATTTTTATCCCCCACCATGTCAAGAAGCAGACCGAACTGGTAGGGACCGGATCTCCAATTAGCGGCGAAATGCTTTGCCCCAAGTAAGTAATTATCCCTGTCACCCGATTTACCATAATCTTCTCCGTCAAAAAATACAATATCAACAGGAAAAGGGGGAGGATTCTCAGATAATACCCGCGCTACTTCCAACAAAACAGCAACACCGGAAGCCCCGTCGTTCGCACCCAAAATCGGCTGATCTTTGAGCTCCGGGTCATTTTCGCGGTCTGCCCGCGGTCTGGTATCCCAGTGCGCTGCTAATAGTATTTTTTGCCCGTTGGGATTATTCCCTGGAAAACGGGCAATTATATTTGAAAGAGAGAATGTCCTTTTTAGTTCATTGTCTTTATGCAAAAACGGTTGGTTTGTGACGTTTGGCGTGTATTTTTTTAGCTCCTCCGTCAAATATTGCAGGCAATTTCGATGACCGGTTGAACCGGGGTTCCGGGGGCCAAAGGCAACTTGTTTTTCGAGATATTCGAAGGCAGTCTCAGCGGAAAACTCGTCTACAGGGTTCTGCACTGCATATAGTTGAGGAACGATAAAAAACCAGAAAAATGCAAATCCTATAAATTTACCCCATTTCATAAATTTATGCTGTGTTGATTTATACCAGTTTACGTAACTTCTTTTTATTTTCCTGCCGGTCATGAAAGGCAACAACAATTGGCGTAGCGACGAATAGTGATGAGTAGGTTCCTATTGTTATTCCTACCATAAGCGCAAATGCGAAATCTTTGATTATTTCCCCACCGAATAGGAAAAGTATAACGACTACCATTAGTGTCGTAAGAGAGGTGATGATTGTACGACTCAGCGTTTGGTTCAGACTACTATTGACAATCGTATGAAACGTCTCTCTTCTGAGGATTTTTATATTCTCCCTGATTCTGTCGGAAACTACAATAGTGTCATTGAGAGAATAACCGACTATCGTCAGCAAAGCCGCCACTATAGATAGTGTAATTTCTTTATCAAATAAACTGAATACACCGAGAGTAATTACTACATCATGTACTAAAGCAACAATTGCGCCAACCGCAAACTTGAATTGGAATCGAATACTAATATAAATAACAAGCAGAAGGAGCGCTAAACTTATCGAGTATACCGCATCCTTTTTTAATTCCGACCCTATTCGGGGTCCAACATATTCCTCACGGTTTACAATTAAGCTGTTTCCTGCAAATTGCAGTCGTAAAGCGTCGATTATTGTCTTCGATATACTTCCAATATTTTCCATCTGCTCTGTCGTAATGAGAATTTCGTTCGGACTTCCGAACTCTTTTATTTCACTGTTTCCAAGATTTATCCTTCCCAGTACGATTCTTATCTCACTTATTTCTACCGGTTGAGCAAAATTGATCTCAACTTGTGTCCCCCCGGTAAAATCAAGACCGAAGTTAAATCCCCCGTGTCCGACAAAAGAAATGAAACTAATTAAAATCAGACTTAGCGAAAAGAATAATGCAGCCTTACGTTTCGCAAGGAAATTAATATTGATATCACGTTTGATTAATTCCATTTTAAAATTATCCTCTGCTCATTTCAGCTTTCAACCATTTTCAATCACATAATGATATTACTATCGAATGATTAATAGATTAATTATTGTGTCCACATTAGTATTAGATACTGAGTTTTTGAATATTCCATTTAGATGTTACGAAGTCAAACACTATCCTCGTAAAAACGATAGCGGTAAACATACTCGAAGAAATTCCGATCATAAGCACCAATGCAAAGCCCTTTATGGCTCCGGTGCCAAATTGGTACAGCATCACCGCTGCTATCAATGTTGTCAGATTTGCATCGAGGATAGTTCTAAACGCCCTTGAATACCCGCTGTCGATTGCAGCACGAATCGTTTTCCCTGTTGTTAATTCTTCTCTTATACGTTCAAATATTAGCACATTCGCATCGACTGCCATACCGATCGTGAGTATCAAACCCGCTATTCCGGGAAGCGTCAAAGTAGCATGAAAACCAGCCAGAATCGCCATTACAAATAGTAAATTCAGCATAAGTGCAAGCGTGGCAATGATGCCGGACATCTTGTAATAAACAATCATGAACAGAAAAACCAGCGAAAAACCTACGATGATAGACAGTGTTCCCTTTCTGATAGAATCGGCGCCGAGTGAGGGACCTACTGTTTGTTGTGCGATTATATTCATATCCGCCGAAAAAGCTCCTGCTTTCAGGACTATTGCGAGGTCTTTTGCCTCGTCCATTGTACCGATTCCGGTTATTTGCGAATTTCCCCCGCTGATCTTGTTAATGACCGTTGGGGCGGAAAAAACCTTGTCATCAAGAACGATTGCGATCCGGCTCTGAACGTTGTCACCTGTAATCTGCTCCCATCTTCTACTTCCGGCGCCATTCATTTCCATCGACACCATCGGTTTTCCTGCTGTTTGCAGGTCATATCCCTGACCAATCGTGACCCGGGCGTCAGTTATTACGTCTCCGCCAAGAGAAGCGTCCCTATCAAGTAGAAAAAGTTCGTAGTAATTTCTGCCGTCAATCACATCAGGTTTTGCGCTCCAATAGAATGCCGCATCGGTTGGGATAATTCTTTGAAAATCCTCGCGCGCCAATAATCTGTTGATAAGCGCCACGTTATTTTCGATAACCCCATGCCATCCTCCGATAGTGCTTATGTTGATAAAGAATGATCTGAAGGGAAAATCGTCAAAGGTTTGCCGGTCAAATATAACTGTCGATTCTCCTAATTCCTCGGATAATGTGGAATCGGTTTGACCCAGCAACTCAGCGATACTCGTTTCTGTCATGGTGCTTGCCGCTTTTGGTGCGGTTGTAGAATCGTCAGCAGTTGATTCCTGCTCAGAGTCGAGTGTTTCTCCCAATTTATCCATTCTCATTAACTGGTCAAATGAGTCGAATATATTTTCTGCAACTTCAGCAGGTTTCAGAGGTTTAAACTCCAGTTTGGCTGTTCTGCCTACCAGCTCCTTTGCGCGTTCGACATTATCGACTCCGGCTAATTCAATTATTATCCTGTAATTTCCTTCTCTTTGAATATTTGGTTCGGCTACGCCAAACTCGTCAATGCGGTTTCTTAATATTTCAAGCCCCTGTAAAATTCCATCTTCCGACATATCGCGCAGATATTGTTCTATTGACCGGACATCGTTATTCTCATCGAGGCGTTTATCGTCGGTGAAGTAGCGTTCAAGCCTCAGGTTTCTTGTTTCCGCTTCTCTCAAAAACTGTGATAAATAATCTACCTCCAGTATCGAAACGTCCTGCATGTAGTTAAATAACTCGTCAAACCTCGTATCTTTGTTTTCCGCCAATTGTTCTATCAAATCAGCAAGGTCTATCTCTTGCGTAAGTCTTACTCCACCTTGAAGATCGAGACCTCTTTTGAGAGCTTTTCGGCTGAGATCCGCCATTTCCAGTTCGTTGTCAGGATTATTCTTATATTCTTCAGACGTGTAGAAAAACGGGATGTTGACCGAATTGTTATAGTATTGAAATGT
>JADFON010000097.1 GCA_022562855.1 Candidatus Zhuqueibacterota bacterium
CGAGCGCAAAAATCTTGTCAGCGATATTCTCGACAAGTTTCAAATCGTAGCCAAAAAAGACCTCTTTCCCAGTCAGTTATCTGGCGGACAGCAGCAGTTAATAGGAGTAGCGCGCGCGTTGATCATCAGTCCTAAATTGATTCTTGCAGACGAGCCGACCGGAAACCTTAACTCCGCCCAGGGTGAGGAAATTATGAATGTTTTCAAAGAATTAAATGAAAACGGAACTACCATTATTCAGGTGACGCACTCGGAAAAAAATGCAGCATATGGAAACAGGATTATCCACCTTCTCGATGGAAGAGTCGAACGAAAAGAAGACAATAAAGCTTCCGTAAAAGGATAAATAGTTTGATTAGCAATTATTGTAAGATTGCCTTTAGAAATCTGCGCAAACACTTAGGATATACTTTTATAAATATCTTTGGTCTTGCCGTAGGAATGACCGGATGCGGTCTTATATCCCTTTACGTTTTTGATAATTATGCAACGCTCTCCTATATAAGAAATCTTTCTTAACTTAAACACTGAAAAGGAATTAATATGCTCAAGAACTATTTGAAAATTACGATACGAAATATATTGAAATTCAAAAGCTACTCGGCTATAAATATATTCGGACTGTCTATCGGGATGGCATGCTGTATCATGATTCTCGTTTTCGTAATGGATGAGCTTAGTTACGACAGATACCATGAAAACGCCGATAGAATTTACCGGGTGACTCGTGAATTTCTGAATGCCGACGGTACGACAAACCTGCATCTCGGACCCATAGCGCCTCCGTTTGGTCCCTTATTGAAAAATGATTTCCCGGAAATTGAGCATCTTGTAAGATTTTATCCCTGGGATAGTCCTCTTATCAGTTTCGACGACAAAAACTTTGTCGAGGACAATTTCTTTTACGCAGAGCCTTCTGTTTTCGATATTTTCACTTTTCCGCTGGTTCAGGGTGACCAAAAATCCGCTCTTGCAGAACCGAATTCGGTGGTAATTACTGAGGAAATTGCCGAAAAATACTTTGGTGAGGAAAATGCCATGGGAAAAATCCTGACCTACAAAAACAGAAACGGTGCAACAGCCCTATTTGAAGTCACAGGAATCCTCAAAAATATCCCCCGAAATTCCCATTTCAGATTCGATTTTCTTGTTTCGTTTGTTACGTATGAAAATGCTGTCGGTCAAAGTGAAATGGCAAGTTGGGGAAGCAATAATTACCCGACCTATTTTCTCCTTTCCGAAGGGGTCAATATCGATGACATTTCAAGGAGGTTTCCTGATTTCCTGGACAGCCATATGCCTGTATTCCAAGGCATGCAGCCTCACGAATGGACCCGGCTTGTCATTCAGAAACTAACCGATATTCATCTTTATTCTCATCTCGATTCGGAAATTGAAGCCAACGGCGACATCACAATAGTACAAATATATTCGGCGATTGCAGCCCTTGTCCTCTTAATCGCCTGTATAAACTTTATGAATCTTGCGACCGCCCGATCCGCAAGAAGGGCAAAAGAAGTTGGATTGAGAAAAGTGGTCGGCGCAACCAAGGTTCAGATAATGCGGCAGTTTTTCGGTGAATCGATTACCTTCGCATTTTTGTCAATGGGGCTTGCGATAATATTGGTTTTGATTTTTCTGCCCTACTTAAGCGACTTGGCGTCCCGGGAACTATCCTTATCGGGCATGTCAAGCTTTCGGCTGTTAGCCGGTTTGACCGGAATAATTGTTTTTGTCGGTATTGTTGCGGGCAGCTATCCCGCTTTATTCCTTTCCCGGTTTAAACCGATAACTGTGCTGCAGGGCGGCAAAAATATCCAGACTCAGGGGTCCTGGTTCCGGTCAGTCCTGGTCGTTTCACAATTTGTTATTTCAATTGGTCTCATTGTGAGCATGTCCATAGTGAATGGACAGCTCGATTTCGTAAGAAATAAACAGCTTGGCTTTAACAAAGAGCGAGTTGTTGTACTTCCAACAAATGCGGACATCATAAGAGATCTCGGCTCTGTAAAGAATAGACTTACGCAAAATCCGGGTATAGTCAGTGTTTCCGCTGCGAAACGGGTGCCCTCCGGTAGGTTACTCGACCAAGACCGTACAACAATATACCGGGACGGTCAGTTAGTTCCGGTTCAATTCAGTATTGCAATGCTAATGATCGATCACGATTACTTTGATACCTATGAAATGCCTATTGTGGCTGGCAGAAGTTTTTCTAAAGAGATAGACAGTGACTCAACAGAAGCTTTTGTGATCAACGAGATAGCGGTTAAAAGACTGGGTTGGGATTCGCCTCAGGATGCTGTCGGCGAGCAATACGACTCTTTTGGCAGGAATGGCAGGATTATCGGTGTCGTTATAGATTTCCATTTCGAATCTATGCATAATGAAATAGCACCAATGGTATTTTTCATTACATCCTTTAACTTGAATTCTTTATCAATTCGGTTAAGACCCGGCGATATTGCCGGAACTATGGATTTTCTGCAAGGTATCTGGCTTGAATATCGTCCGAACTATCCGTTTTCATATTATTTTATCGATGAAAGATTCGATGCACTCTATGCTAATGAGGAAAAATTGGGCAACATATTCGGTATATTTTCGGGTATAGCCGTATTTATAGCCTGTCTCGGTCTTTTAGGTCTGGTTGCGTTTACAACAGAGCAGAGAACAAAGGAAATTGGAATTCGTAAAGTGCTTGGAGCAAAAACTTCGGACATCGTTGTTCTTATCGCTAAAGAATTCGTAAGGCTTGTGATAGTGGCAAATATCGTGGCAGTTCCCATAATTTACTACTTAATGAACAGTTGGCTGCAAAATTTCGCTTATCGAATTGAAATAAGTTATCCAGTATTTATCATGGCTGCCTTTCTTACATTTTTAATAACGATAGTTACGATTGGGTATCAGGCAATCAAAGCGTCTTTAACTAACCCCGTTGAGACGATCAGGTATCAATAAGGCGAATTTACATAACTGAACATTGGTAAAAACTTATATTAAAGTTAAATTCAAATATTTTTTAGATATTAATTTGGAGATAATCACGTCGCTAAGCTCATCGTGGCGTGAGCCATCCCTATCGGGACAATGATAGAATGAGTATGTGGCACCCCCAAAACTTAGCCTGCCTGCCTGCCTGCCACTATGTGACCCCGTAACTGGGCCTGCACCTCTACGTGCCCCTTTTTTGGGGTTTGAGGGTGTGATTAACGCCTTAAATTCTAAAATTTACCAAAGTACTGTCAAATTATAAAGGGGGCGCAGATCAACAAATTTTGTGTCCCCTTTTTATTTGAGGAATCCGGCGCCTGCCTGTCCCATGTTCGAAAACTCCTTGAAATTCATTCTATAATTTAGTACAATTATCATTCACAATCCGGAGATATTCAATGAGGATACATTCTGTTTCTGTTGAGGAAGCGACAGGTCTGGTAAAAAAAGAATACGACGATGCCGTACGGCGTTCAGGGCGTGTATCGCCAATTGTACGATGTATGAGTATAAATCCATCGACCCTCAGCGCAAGTATGAGGTTTTACAAAGCAGTCATGATGGGAAATTCACCGCTAAGCAGATTTCAACGCGAACTATTGGCAACGGTAGTATCGGTAGAACTCAACTGCCACTATTGAACGCAGGCGCACGCAAACGGTCTCCGTGATGAGATCGATAGTACATTTAAAACACCGGAAGAAGCTGATGAATTTGTGCATGCAGTGGTAAAGGACTGGCGCTCTGTTTCGCTTGACTCTGTCGACACAGCTCTCTGCGAATTCGCTGCATTGCTTACGCATAATAACAGCAAAGTATCTGATTCAGACGTAAATACGCTGCGAAAACATGGTCTGGATGACAGAACAATCCACGACGCAATCCAGGTTATTGCCTATTTCAATTATATTACACGCGTAGCTGATGCAACCGGGGTTATTGCAGATTACGACCGTGCATGGGGATGATTTCTGCCGGTAATGCCCTATATAACATTCAGACTTTTCATCTTTAATACTTATTATCAAGAAAAAGGAGAAACAGTGAGACATTCAAATTCGAATTACTCTCAATGGGTTTCAATTGTCCTTGCATTACTATTTATGTGCCCTGCATTGTCGGCTCAAACACCTCAAGAAACACTTGATATATCAGGTTTAATTGAAAACGTTGAAATAGTTAAGGACATTTGGGGAATTTCTCATATCTATGCCAAAAATCAAAAGGACTTATTCTTTGCCCAGGGTTTCAATGTTGCGCGGGACAGGTTATTCCAGCTTGAGATCTGGAGAAGAATGGCTACCGGAACGATGTCCGGGATACTTGGCGAAAGGGCGGTTCAAAACGACACGGGCGCGCGCTTGTTTAAATTTCGCGGCGATATGATCCAGGAAATGAACCACTATCATCCTGATGGAGAAGAAATTATTACCTCTTTTGTAAGCGGAATTAACGCTTATGTTGACCTTACATTAGAAAATCCGGACCTGCTTCCGGTTGAATTCCGGTTGCTTGGAATAAAACCGGGTCATTGGACGCCGGAAGTCGTGGTATCCAGGCACAACGGTTTATACCGGAATGTTCGAAGTGAAATCTCCTTAGCACAAAGAGTTCAGGAACTCGGTGGAAATTTGGTGAAACAGTTATCGAATTTTCAACCGGACAACCTTGAATTGAATCTTGACGACGCTATCGACGCTTCGATAATCCCGGACAACGTGTTATCGTTATACAGATCGAGAAGCTCGCGCACCAGGTTTATTCCCGATGATATTATCGACCCGGCATACAAAGGCGAAAATAACACCGGTGAGCTTTTTGACAGTTTTATGCTTGATCCTGTCAACTATCCTGACCAGGGCAGCAATAACTGGGTCGTAAGCGGAGACAAAACATATTCCCGGTACCCGATAATGGCGAACGATCCGCATAGATCACAGCAGATTCCGTCATTGCGCTATTTTGTCCATCTGAATGCGCCCGGCTGGAATGTCATCGGCGGTGGGGAGCCCGTTCTTCCGGGATTGTCTATCGGTCACAATGAACACGGAGCGTGGGGGCTGACTATTTTTTCCGTTGATCAGGAAGACTTGTATATATATGACCTGAAGCCCGATAATCCCCACCAATATATGTACCGTGGCAACTGGGAGAACATGACTATAATTCATGAATCCATACCGGTCAAAGGTCAATCCTCTGTCCGGGTGGAGTTAAAATACACCCGGCACGGACCCGTTGTGTACATAGATAATGAAAATAACAAGGCTTACGCCGTCAGAGCCGCCTGGCTTGAAGTTGGTTCGGCTCCTTACCTTGCCAGTCTGCGGATGGACCAGGCTTCCACCTGGGAAGAATTCAGAGATGCATGCAGTTATTCAAGAACACCGTCTGAGAACATGGTTTGGGCTGATAAGTACGGCAATATTGGCTGGCAGGCGGTCGGCATTACCCCTATACGGAATAACTGGTACGGTGTCATGCCGGTTCCCGGCGACGGCAGGTATGAGTGGGACGGATACCTCCCGGTTTTGGAACTCCCGAACACATTTAACCCTCCCGAAGGATACCTTGTGACAGCGAACGAGTATAATGTCCCACATGGCTACCCATACAGGCTTGGCTATTCATGGTCGAACCCGAACAGGGTAAACAGGATAAAGGAAGTGCTGGAGTCGGGAAGAAAATTCACTATTACCGATATGATGAGGCTTCAGCATGATGAATTATCCGTCCCGGCGCGGACTTTGGTTCCATTTTTAAGTGGAATTTTACCGGATAATCCAATTACGCAGACCGCGCATCAAATGCTGGTATCCTGGGATTATGTTCTCGATAAGAATTCTGTTTCTGCGGCTATCTATACGTACTGGGAGTCCCGCCTGAGATCAAACGTAAACGAGTTGACAAGGCGTGCATTCGGACCGAACACACCCCGTTCCGACCTGATTCAGTTGATTGCTGCCCCCGACGGAAGATTCGGCTCGAATCCTGCCGAAAGAAGAGATGAACTGCTAATCCGGAGCCTCGACGAGGCGGTTGATAACATGATCGAAGAACTCGGCTCCGGCATGGAAAACTGGCAGTATGGACAGGAAAAAATTCACTACATCAAAATGAGCCATATGCTAAGCGGCGCTGTCAGTCAGGACTTGAGAGAAAGGCTCGACCTCGGTCCGCTTCCCCGCGGTGGCGGATCTACGGTAAACAGTACGGGAAGAGGAAATCAGCGGTCCGGAGCTTCTTTCAGGATCATTGCCGACACCGGTAACTGGGATAATTCCGTGGGAACCAATAATCCCGGACAATCGG
The DNA here is from genome assembly GCA_022562855.1 of Candidatus Zhuqueibacterota bacterium. GTDB lineage: Bacteria > SM23-31 > SM23-31 > SM23-31 > SM23-31 > JADFON01. Next base: position 6,310 of record JADFON010000097.1, read on the forward strand.
GAGATCCTGATAATCCTCACTATTCCGACCTATTCAAAATGTGGGCAGAGGGCGATTATTTTCCCCTGTTGTTTACCAGGGCAAAAATCGAAATGTCCGGAGAAAGCATTACCATTCTCAGAAGCAAAAAATAAATCAAGGTATAATTCGCAAAACATTAAGAAGATTTTTGCATAAAAGAATACTCTATAAGTGTCATGTCGGGTAAGGTCTCCGAAAAGCTGAGCAAACCGGGACGTCTTAAAAGGAGATTTCCCGACTCCACCCTGCGGACTTCACTCACCGCTTAGTGGACAAATTGGGAAATTGACAGATAAACACTTTATGCATCTCACACTTGTTTATGATAGGGGTTGCAATGTTCGATAAACGATTAAGCGCTATTGGAATTTGTCTTTTCATTACCGCCTCTTGTTTTTTTACCTGTTCAGGTGAAATTCCTGTTTCGGCGGACCTGGTATTGTTAAATGGGAAGATCTGGACAGTGGACGAAAATAATCCCGAAGCGGAGGCTGTCGCTATTTGGAAAGACAGAATATTATCCGTTGGCAAGACAAATACCATAAAA